>NZ_JAEPRP010000184.1:7902-14238 GCF_016652895.1 Ensifer sp. SSB1 | reverse complement strand
CTGACTGACCGCCGGCTCAGGCCCCCTTATAACGCGCAGCGAAATGCGCGCTTACATCTCACCACCGTATTCCTGCTCGGAAACCTGGCGACCGGTTTCCTTGGCGTAGGCGCTGAATACCGCCTTTCGTTGCGCGTCCTGATACGCGCCGCCGAAACTCATGACGGAAAGCGGCTCGGCGGCGAGTGCCGTACCGAGCACAAGACCATAGGCAAGCGTCGTCGCTGCCAGCAACATGCGTGTTCTGAACATGGAACCCTCTCTGGAGACAGATTTGACTACCCGTCGCAGTGCCCGTCTTGGCTGCGGGCTATGAGGAAAGCCTATGTTGCGCCATCCTGCGGCGCAAATAAGTAGGTATCATGCGCACATGAGCGTTGCTTATCGAGATTGAACCGCGCAGCCCAATCTCGCCGAACAAACCGCTTTTTCGGCGCCCTTCGGCAACCGACTACTGCACAGTCAACAACCCGACCAGTCGACGGTGCGACATGTACCGCTGTTGTGTATCAGGCGTCCCTGGGGAGGACTGAAAGCACACGGGCAACGAATGCCGCGTACTCCTCCATGAAGTTACGCAGAAATTGCTCGGTCGATTGCACGGTGACCTCGCCATCGTCGGTAATGAGCCCGGGTGTGAATTGAATGTATGCTTCAGGGGCGTTCATCTGCGGGGAATTGCAGAAGCTCAGAACGCTGCGGAGGCTTTGCTGGGCCACAGCGGTGCCGATCGCACCCGGCGATGTCCCTATGACTGCCGAGGGTTTGCGCGTGAACGAGTTTTTGCCGTAAGGCCGGCTTGCCCAATCGATGGCGTTCTTCAGGCCGCCGGGAATCGACCGATTGTATTCCGGCGTCACGAACAAAACGGCATCTACCGCGGCGATCGCCTTCTTGAAATGACGAGCGGTCGGTGGAAAATCCGCATCATAGTCGTAGCTGTAAAGAGGAAGCTCCTTGAACGAAATCTCCGACATTTCGAGATGAGACGGAGCAAGCTTAACGAGCGCCAAAGCGAGCTTTCGATTGATCGAGTTTTTGGCCAGGCTTCCGATCAGGTATCCAACCGTATGCTTTTGCATAATAATTGCTCCCTTCTATGACATATGAGTCAACATCCACGCCTGGATGGCCACGCAGTCAGTATACGAAGCGTGAAGCTCTCTGTCAGAGGTTTTCATTCTGACCGCAGTAATTCCCCGAACGTCACTGACAGTTCGGTGCTTCCCTGTTCGGGAATACCAGCATTCTCGCGCGCCAGGTGGCCTATTGCTCTGGCGTGCCCGATTTCGCGCGTTCGGCGCCAAAAGTGTTGTAGCGGTGCCGACCGTCATGCCGTGGAGGGTCGTCGTCCCGCTCGGTGAAAGCGAGCCACCAGCGATCATCGACATCCATCGTTACGCCGCCGCCATTAGATGCCCATTGGACGGAGCCCTAGGGAACCATTGAGGCTCGGACACGGTCAAAGACCTGATCGTCGAAGCATTTCTTCGGGATACCGATCGCCCAAAATCTTGACTGCCTCCGCGCCGGCTCGGAGCTCATCGAAATCATCTCCAGTCAGGTCTACCGCCAACGCACCGAGGTTTTCCTCCAGGCGGTCAATCCTTCTCGTTCCGAAAAGCGGTACGATCCATGGCTTTTGGGCCAGCAGCCAAGCGAGCGCCACCTGAGCCAGGGTTGCATTCTTGCGCCGTCCCACCCGAGAGATCAGCTCTACGAGAGTCTGGTTCGCCTCCCTGTTTTCCGCCGTGAAGCGAGGAATCTGCCCGCGAAAATCGTTAGCTTCAAAGCTGGTGGTCGCGCCGATGGTCCCTGTCAGAAATCCCTTTCCAAGCGGACTGAAAGGAACGAGACCGACGCCCAGTTCTTCAAGCGTGGGAATGACATCGGCTTCCGGCTCACGCGTCCACAGTGAGTACTCGCTCTGAAGGGCTGCGACCGGCTGAACGGCGTGTGCACGGCGTATCGACGTAACACTGGCTTCCGAGAGGCCGAAGTACAGAACTTTGCCTTCAGCGATGAGGTCTTTGACCGTGCCCGCAACCTCTTCCATCGGCACTTCGGGATCGACGCGGTGCTGGTAGAGGAGATCAACATAGTCCGTGCGGAGCCGCTTCAGGCTGCCCTCGACCGCTTTGCGGATCTGACCGGGCCTGCTGTTGACGCCGCCAAGGTGCTCGCCGGTTGCCTGGTCGACGTTCCAGCCGAATTTCGTGGCGATCTTCACCCTGCCGCGAACGGCGCCAAGGGCTTCGCCGACCATTTCCTCGTTGGTCCACGGTCCATAGACTTCCGCCGTGTCGAAAAAGTCGATGCCGAGATCGACGGCTTTTCGCAGGAGGTCGATCATCTGCGGACGGTCGGGGATGTCGCGCGTTTTGCCGTAGCCCATGCAGCCAAGAGACAGGGCTGAAACTTCCAATCCTTGCCCAAGCTTGCGTTTTTGCATGTTGTCCTCCTGCTTTGTCGGAAAGACGGAGACGCTCGTGACGACACGCGCCACCAGCGCTTCCGAGCCATGGTGGCGCTTGGCAAAATCTAGCGCTGGCAGGATTGTTGGTTAAGTCGGTGTATTGCGCATGAACCTATATTTCAGGTTCATCAATGATGCGGAATGGGTGGGCGACATCTTCATCGGCTGGCGCCCACCCAACGGCCATCATGCCTTGCGGCGCAGACGCGGATAGGCTGAGGAGAATATCTCCTCCACGGGCGGATGACCGTATGTACGCTCTGGATAGCGGGCCATGAGGCGGTCGAACTGGTGCTGCGCCCGCGCCTGTTCCGCCTGCGCGTCAAAACCCGGAATCTTGCCGTCGACCATGACGAAGCGGCCGTCGATGATGACGTCGGTGACATCGCGGCCCGAGCTGCTCATCATCAGGGTCTGGATCGGGTCGATGACATGACCGATACGATCATGGCCCATATCGATAACGATGATATCCGCCTTCGCGCCCTGCTGCAGGCGGCCAAGATCCGGCCTTCTCAGAGCGTCCGCGCCACCGAGCGTTCCCGCGTCGAAATAGTGTTCCGAGCGCACGCTGTCGATCGAACCGTCCCTCACGCGCGAAAGCAGCACGCCGACCTGCATGTTCTGGATGAAATCCGGCGGCCAGGTGTCCGTGCCGAGGCCGATACGGATACCCATCGACCTGAACTTCGAAAAGCTATCCATGACGCCGGCATGGCGGGCCGAGACGACCGGGCAATGGACCAGCGTTGCGCCCGCATTCATGAGGATCTCGATATCGCGGCCGGAGCGATCGACATTGCGGGTGCCGGCGACGAGTTCCCCATGCGGCAACAACATGCGCTCGTTGAGCACACCGAGAGAATCCATCCATTCGAGCGGCGTCATGCCATAGGTCTCGATGATGCGGTTGAACTCGAGCTCCGACTGGCAGCAATGCTGCCGGATCGGGATATCGAGGTCGCGGCCGGCCGCCGCCGTACGGCGCATCATTTCGGGTGTGTTGGTTTCGAGCCGGTCGGGCGCCAGCATCGCGCGCACCAGCGGCGAGGCCTTTGCCTCGATACGCTCAGCGAACGCCAGCGATTCAGCGAAGCTGCGGAAGCCGCGTTCCTCGTCGTAATGGAAGGCGATCTTGCCGTTCTCGTCGACATAGCTGTTGCCACTGCGGTAGGCCGGTCCGAGATAGACGCGCAGGCCCAGCTCGTGTGCGGCGTCGGCTGCAGCAGAGAATTCCGCATCCGTTTCGCCCCATTCGCGATAAAACAGCGAGGCAATCGGCAGCGCCGTCGTCACGCCATTGCGGATGAGCTGGGCAAAGGCGTAGCGCTTCTGGAAGGCAAGCTCGTCTTGCGTATACATTTCATAGGCGCGGTCCATGTAGCTCTTCGGCCAGACCCGGCCCTTCTTCCAGGACGGCTGGTTGTCGAAGGCGAGGACAGTCGTGTCGAGATCGGAAAGCGCGTCGAGATCGACGAAACCGGGCGAGAGGATAGCGTTGCCGTAGTCAATGCGCTGAGCAACCTCGCCAGGATAGTCATGGCCGACGAAGACGACCTCGCTGCCTTGAAATACGACAACGCCGTCGTCATAGATCACATGGTGGCCGTCGTGATGGCCCACAACCCATCGCGCGGAGAGAAGGACCGGGCCGTCGATGCGGCCGGAGGCTGGAAGTGTCGTCATAGCAGTTGCCCATCGTTCAAATAATCACGACGAAACCGCGCTCGCGCGCGGCTCCGAGAATCTGCGGTGTGCGGCCAGAATGGTCCGGCTCACTTCTTCGGCGAAATGTCCCGCTTGAACCACTTGATGGCGAGGCGTGACAACGTTCCGTCGGCGATCGCGGCATTGATCGCGTCGTCGAACTTGGCCTTGAGTTCGGTATCGGCGTCCCGCAGGCCGACCGACTGTCCGCCACCCAGCGGACCGCCGGTGAACTCGGTGCCGGCAAACATCACCTGGTCGGCACCGATCTTCTCCAACGTGCGGTCGAGCGCGACGGGCGAGGCCATTACGCCGTCGATGCGGCCGGCCTGGAGGTCGAGATCGTGCTGTTCGGTCGACTTGTATTCGCGGAATTCGACGCCAGGAAACAGTTCGGTCATGATCTGGCCCGCGGTGGTGGAACCCTGGACGCCGATGACGATGCCGTCCATGAAGGGTAGCATCTCCGCGGCGGCGGCCTTTGCCCCCTCCTTGTCCTTGCCCATGTCGATCTGCTTGCCGACCGGCATTTTCGCGAGCGGCGAATCCTTGCGAACGAGGAAGGCGGCCGACCCGGTGCCGTAGTTGCGCGAGAAGGTGATGACCTTTTCACGTTCCTCAGTCTGCAGCATGCCAGCGACGATCGCGTCGAACTTGCCAGCGTTGAGCGACGGGATCAATCCGTCCCAGTCCTGCACGACGATGTCACATTTGACCTTCATGCGCGGGCAAATGTCCTCCAGCATATCGATCTCGTAACCCGCGAGCTTGCCGCCGGCCTCCGTGAAGTTCCAAGGCGCATAGGCGCCCTCCGTCGCGATCGTGATCGTGCGCTCCTCGGCCTGCGCTGCAGATGCTCCCAGGGCGACCCCAAGAGCGATGATTGTTTTACCAAGTGATTTCAACATAATGGCAGCTCCTCCTAGCCTATGTTCGAAAATCTTCACCGCTTGCCTCAGGCGGCAACCAGCGCGCCGTCCCGGGCAACCGGAACGCCTTTCCTGTAGACCGCCCGGCGAACCGGGCGGGATGCAACGGCATCGGCCGGCGTCTCTGCCCGCACGAGCACGAAGCTCGCCGCACAGCCGGGCTCCAGGCCGTAGGCGTCGATGTCCATCATTCTCGCGCCGCCGTCGGTGCAGAGCCGGAGCGCCAGTTCGATATGGACGTCGTTGATGAAATCGTTGCGCTGCGAGACGATCGCCGCACGGTCGAGCATGTCGGCGTTGCCGAAAGGCTGCCACGTATCGCGCACGCCATCGGAACCCGAGCAGATGTTGACGCCCATTTCCTTGAGGTCGAGTACCGGCGGGCGCGGGCTTGCCGCTCCGCCCTTGGTCATCAGGTGCACGCCGGCCTCCGCCATCATGCTGCCAAGCCTTGCAAGCGGCTTATCGGCGAGCATGCCGAGACAGAAACCGTGGCTGACCGTTACCCGCTGTGCCATGCCGAGCGCCTTCGTGCGCTCCACAATCAGTTCGATTGCGAAGACGCCGAGCGCATCGGGCTCGTGCAGGTGGATGTCGACCGGTTTGCCGTAGCGTTCCGCAAGGGCGAAGACCGTGTCCAGATGCCCCTTCGGGTCGCGGTCGACACCGGAGGGATCGAGGCCGCCGACGACGTCAGCGCCTTCGCGCATCGCCCGGTCCATCAGTTCCACCGTACCGGGGCGGATCAGCATGCCGCTCTGCGGGAAGGCGACGATCTGGATGTCGACGATATCGCGATAGCGCTCGCGCGAAGCCATCACGCCTTCGAGGCCGGCAAGGCCATATTCCGTGTCGATATCGACGTGGGTGCGAATATGGGTCGTGCCATTGGCGACGGACCGCTCGATCTGGGCCGCTGACTGGCGGGCGGGATCGATGCCGAGCACACGCTTCATGCGACGCTCGTTCTCGATCAGATCGATCAGTTCGAGACCGACATCGTTGCGATACCAGGGCATGCCAACCAGGGTCTTGTCGAGATGGGTGTGGGCATCGACGAGGCCGGGCAACATCAGCAGCCCCTCGCCGTCCACGACCCGCATCGCCTCGAAGCTTTGGGCGCCGTGTACAAAAATCTCGGCAATGCGGCCGTCACGGACGACGACATCTTTCGCCGCCTCGCCGTTCGGTCGCACATTGATGAGAACAAACTCTTCCTGCATC
>NZ_JAEPRP010000184.1:0-7892 GCF_016652895.1 Ensifer sp. SSB1 | reverse complement strand
TCGGTATCTCCAATATTCCGAAAAATCAGCCGAACCGGCTCATGACGTAGGGCGAAGGGTCGGCGAACGGTGTTTCGCCGGTCATCATCTCCGCAAGGAGCCGGCCGGTGGCCGGGCCGAGTGTCAGCCCGTGGTGATTGTGGCCGAAGGCAAACCACAGGCCCCTGTGGCGCGGCGCCGGGCCAATGATGGGGCGCATGTCCGGCAGGCAAGGCCGCGCGCCCATCCACGGCGTCGCCTCGACACGCCGGCCAAGCGGAAAGATCGTGCGGGCATGTGGCTCCGTCTGGTCGATCTGGACGGGCGTCGGCGCTTCGTCTCTTGAGGCAAATTCAATGCCGGTCGTTAGGCGAATTCCCTTGGTCATCGGAGCCAGCAGGTAGCCGCGCTCGGCATCGACGATGGGATGGTTGAGAACGGCTTCGCCTGCCGGCTCGATATGCACATGGTAGCCGCGCTTGACGGCGAGCGGCACGCGATATCCGAGGCGACCGTAGATCGCGTCCGACCATGGGCCGAGTGCCACCACCGCCTCCCGCGCGTGAACGACGCCGCCATTCGCCCGAATGCTCCAGCCGTTCTTGTCCTGGACAAGCGTCGTCGCATCGGCCTTGAGGATCTCGCCGCCCTTGCGCACGAAGAGTCCGGCGTAGTCCTTCACCAGCCCGCCGGGATCGGCGACCGTCGCCGGATCGAGCCAATGCACGGCGCCGGCAAAGCGGCCGGCAAGGTGCGGCTCGCGCGCCGCAAGGTCCGGCGGCCCCAGGAACTCGTAGCGGATTCCGAACTCGTCCAGTGCACGCGCGGCAAGTTTGGCTGCGGCAAACGCCTTTTCCGTGCGATAGGCTTCGATCCAGCCCGAATGGCGAGCCTTGCTGAGGATGCCAGCCTCATCCATCAACTCCCTATGCTCGACGACCGAACGCTCGATCAGTGGCAGCATGTCCACCGCGGCCCGCCGCAGGCGTCGGCTGGAGGACTCGAACCAGAAACGGGCGATCCAGGGCAGCAGTGTCGGCAAAAACGTCCAGCGAAACCGCACGTCGGCAGACCGGTTCGTCGCATACTTCAGAAGCGTCGCAATATCCCGCGGACAGCCATAGGGGATGACGCTCGCCCGCTCGATGAGGCCGGCATTGCCATGGCTCGTCTCCTCGCCGGGTGCGCGGCGATCGACCAGAAGCACGGTTTTTCCCCGCTTTTGCAGGTGAAGCGCTATGGATACGCCGACAATTCCGGCACCAAGGACGAGTACATCTTTTGCTGGGCTGGCGCTCTGAGGCATAGGCTGTAATCCGGATCGACAAGAACGAAATGATTGTTTTCTAACTTTAATTCCAGCAATGTCAGCTATATAACCTCCCTCGAGGGGCATCGATCGGAGGCCTGCCGTGCTGGAGCATTGTGCACGCGGCACTATCCGGGAACCGAGCGAACGACGGGAGGCAGACGGCAGGCAAATGCGAAACCAGAACTGGATGGACAACAGCTCGGTGCGCCAGCGGCTCACCAAGGCACTGACGGAAGCGTCGGCCTCGGGCAAAGCGCTGGCAAACTTCATGCTCGCCAATATCAGCGCCCTGCCTTTCGAGACCTCGCGCAGCGTCGCCGACAAGGTGGGCGTCAGTGAGCTGACGGTCGGCCGCTTCTGCCGGTCGATCGGCTACGATGGGTTCAAGGAGCTCAAGGAGTCGCTCAAGGACGACATCAGCGACAGTCCCTGGTTGCTCGGTGACCGGCTGCGCGATCTGCAGCAAAAGAGCGCCGCCTACGACACGCTGGCACGCAGCCTGGAGCTCGCAGTTGCCTCCGTGGTGCGCGTCTACGAACATGCCCATACGGATGCGTGGAACCGGGCGGCCAAGCGCATCGCGGAGGCCGACCGGGTGTTTGTTGCCGGTTTCCAGACCGAGCGCGGCCTTGCCGAGGCTTTCGTCCACATGCTGCGGTATCTGCGTGACAACGTGCAGATGGTCGATATTGCCGGCGGTAATTTCGCAGAGGTTCTGCTGACGGATCCTGTCGGCTGCACGCTGGTGCTGATCGATGCGCGGCGTTACTCCCGCCAGTGCGAACTGCTGGCCGCAAAGGCAGCCGAGCGAGGCATCCCCATCACCATCATCACCGATCTCTATTGCGACTGGGCCGCGAGCTATGGCGACGAAGTCTTCGCCGTACCGACGGACCTCAATCTCTTCTGGGACGCGACCTCCGGCATGTGGACGCTGATGCAGTTGCTGCTCAACAGCGTGTTCGCCCACCGCGGACCTTCGGTCGAGGCGCGATTGAACAGCGTTGCTGACCTCTACGAGAGCTTTGTCGGCTATTCCCGGGGACAGAAGTAGCGGCGTGACCGCGCCCATCGACCTAGCCATGGGACGAGATGAATTTGCGGAAGCGCTCAGAGCGCGGTGCCGTGAAGACTTCGGCCGGATCGCCATCCTCCTCGACCAGCCCCTGGTGCAGGAAGATGACGCGGTTCGAAACATCCCGGGCAAATGCCATTTCGTGGGTGACGACGAGCATGGTGCGCCCCTCGTCAGCCAGACCCCGCATAACCCGCAGGACCTCGCCGACCAATTCGGGATCGAGTGCCGAAGTCGGCTCGTCGAACAGCATCACCTTCGGCTTCATCGCAAGCGCACGGGCGATCGCCGCACGCTGCTGCTGACCACCGGAGAGATGCGCCGGGTAGTAGTCGCGCTTGTCGGCGATGCCGACCTTGGCGAGCAGGGCCAGTGCCTCGTCGCGGCATTCGCCCTTCGGCCGCTTCTGCACATGGACCGGCGCTTCCATGACGTTTTCGAGGATCGTCATGTGGGACCAGAGATTGAAGCTCTGGAACACCATGGCGACATTACTGCACAGGCGGCTTAGCTGTCGGGCATCTGCAGGCTGTCGGCCATGGCGGCTGTCCTTCAGCCGGATCGCCTCGCCTTCGATGCGAATCTCGCCATCGCTCGGCACTTCCAGCATGTTGATGCAGCGCAGCATCGTCGATTTGCCGGAACCGGACGAGCCGAGCACGGAAATGACCTCGCCTTCCCGCGCGTCAAAGGAAATGCCCTTCAGCACTTCGAACGCGCCGAAACTCTTGCGCAGGTTTCGGATGGAGACGGCAGGCGTGGTGGATGCAATATCAAGCATGGTGCAACGCGGCTCCGGAAGCAGGGGACGGGGCGGGGCGCAGGTCGGGCGTCAGCCACCATTCGACGAGCGCGACGAGACGAGTGATGACAAAGTTCAGCGCGAGGTAAAGAAGTCCGGCAACGACGAAGACTTCCAGGGCCCTGTAGGACTGGGAGATGAGCTTGGCGGCAAGGCCGGTGACTTCCAGCATCGTGATGACGGACGCGAGCGAGGTTGCCTTCACCATCAGGATGATCTCGCTGCCATAGGCCGGCAGTGCCTGGCGGAAGGCGATCGGGAAAATGATACGACGGTAGAGCAGGAGGCCCCACATCCCGCAGGCACGCGCCGCCTCGACCTGCTGGCGTGGCACGGCCTGCAGGCCGCCGCGCAGGATCTCGGATGCATAGGCCGCCGTGTTGAGGCTCAGGGCGAAGATCGCACACCAGTAAGGCTCACGAAAGAACCCCCACAGCCCCCAGGCCTGTAGCGTAGGCCGGAACTGGCCGAGGCCGTAGTAGATAACGAACATCTGCACGAGGAGCGGCGTGCCGCGAAAAATGAAGACGTAGAACTGCGCCAGCCAGCTGGCGGGACGCCACGACGACAGGCGCATCCACGTCAGCAGTACGGCGAGCACGCCACCGAGCGCAGTCGAAACCAGGGCCAGTTTGAGCGTCAGGGGCACCCCGGACAGGAGCTGCAACAAAGTTCCCCAAAGGAAGGCGAAATCCATCATGCCCTCCTGACGCCACGCAGCGAGCGCGCTTCCGCCTGGCGGAACAGGTAGGAAGAGACTGCTGTGATCACGAGATAGAGAAAGGCGGCCGTGATATAGAAGTCGAAGGGCCGGCGCGTCGACCCGGCGGCAATCTGCGATTGGCGCAGCAGTTCCACAAGGCCCGTCACGGAAATCAGCGCCGATTCCTTCAGCACGAGCTGCCATGTGTTGCCGAGGCCGGGAATGGCATAACGCAGCACCTGCGGAACGATGATGCGCCGCAGGCGAAGTGCGGTACCCATGCCCACCGAGCGCGCCGCTTCCAGTTCGCCGCGGCTGATCGTGTTGAACGCGCCGCGAAAGACTTCCGCCTGGTAGGCGCCGGAGACAACGCCAATGGCGAGTACACCAGTCAGGTAGGCAGGCATGCCGATGAAGCCGTCTGCACCGAAGAGCTGCCCCACAACACCGAGCGCGGCGCTGCCGCCGAAGTAAAAGAGATAGATAACGAGAAGGTCAGGAATGCCGCGCAGTACGGTCGTGTAACCGTCGCCGAATATGCGCAGCGTCCTGCTGCGGGAGATCTTTGCGCCGGCGACGCCCGCACCGATGACCGAACCGGCTGCAAAGCCGCCGGTGGCGACAGCAAGTGTCATTCCGGTCGCTATCAGGAGCGCGGCGCCCCACCCATCGGGACCAAAGCCGACGAGTTCCAGGAAGGTTGGATCCTGCATCAGACCCCTCCCCGACACATAGGCGCGCGGGCGCCATCGGGGCCAGTTGGCCGCCGTTCCTCTGCCATTGCTGTTCCTCCTCCGGCCCGCACTCCTCGCAGACCCGCACCCATTCGGGCTATGTCAGCTTTATAACGTATACAATTTTCCTGTCAATTAACTGACGATGTATCTCATGGAAATTCGGACTCTGATGGAGAAATCCGCATATAACGAATGGAAAAGCGCATCCATTCGCTATCTCCATGCGGGTCCCAGCGGTGAAGCTCGACGAAGGAGGCGATGATTGCGAACGTTCCTGGCCTCATGATCGAAACAAATCGCATGCATAAATAACGCAATATAGGATACATATTTCAATCAAAACGAAGGTAATGCCGCGACAGGGATGCATCGCCCTGGCCTGTCCGCAGGCCGTAGGCTCCGATCGGAAATGGCGCCTGTTCAGTTGAAAAGTGGCGGCAAGCATCAGCCTTATGCTGGCCTCCTTGAACGACAAAAGCCCCCGGCGTTGTTCACTCGGGGGCATTTTGCGAAGGCGAAATCTGGGCGCGTTTGTTCCGCAAGACCAAAACCCGTCGTGCCTCTTTGCTAAGCCCGTCTGCTGATGAAAAGGGAAAAGACCTCGGACTTAGGTCCGAGGTGGACTGGCAAAGGTCCTAGCTGCATTGCCCATTCGGAAACCAGCCGCCATGCTGTCCAGGCGCCAAAGAGCATCGGACTGCCCTCCGTCCATTGGCGCTAGTGATCCCAGAGCGCTCGCCCCGGTCCCAATCGACCAAGCGCTCTGGGGTCCACCCATCCAAGCAATCCCAGCTCCGAACTTGAGATCGACTTCGTCTCGGCCGGTTCTTCGCACACTCCCCAGCGGAAATGTCGGCCGCAGTGAAACTCCATCCGGAAATCAAGGAACTCATTCCCGACGCCGCCGTGAATGGTATCCAGACGCGCTGTTCGATGTGATGTGCCGTCTTGAGCGCCATCAGACCGCGGCCGACGCCCGCCGGCGCGGCTTGACCGGTTGTAGAAGTCCGTGCGCCAAGAGGATTGACGGTCAGCAACCCCTAGTGCATCTATTCGCACCATGAGCAACTTGCCTGCACCATCCATGAGGAAAGGCCGCAACCTGCGGACTGCCTCAGTGTGCGTGTGCGGCGGACGAGGTCTTCGCGTCCAGTCGTGATGCCGCGCGTCTATGCGCGCTCGACTGGACGTAAAGCATTCACCTCATCCTTCAATGGCTACCAGGAGAGTAGGCCATGCTCAGCATTCTGAATGTAAATTCGCTCGTGCATTGGGAGGAACGCGAAATCCTCCGGCGCGAGGCGTTCATCCGCCACTTCTCGGAAGAGGTCAGAGCCTTCCTCCGCTCGATCAATCCCGCATGGGACATGCGCCGCGTCGAAGCGCCGACGCTCATCCCCCGCCACATGATCTCCGATGCCTACGAGAACACCGACATCTGGGCTCAGGAAAGGATCGCAGGGACCGAGACCGAACTCGTCCTCCGACCGGAGACGACACCGTCTACCTACGCCTACATGACCCACCTCCTCGACACCCACTCAGGGGCAAAGCTGCCCCTTTGCGTCTGGCAGGCCGGCCGCTCCTATCGTCGCGAGCAAGAGCAGACCACCGCCCACATGCGCCTGAAGGAATTTTGGCAGATGGAGTTCCAGGCAGCTTTCACCGCCGACACAGGCATGGACTATCACGCGGCATGCCTGGAACCAGTCCGAAAGATGATTGCATCGATGATCAACCTTCCAACCCGGATCGTTGAATCCGATCGGCTCCCGAGCTATTCGCAGGTTACGATGGATATCGAGATCGACAATGGCTTCAAGTGGATGGAAGTCTGCTCAATTTCACGCAGGACCGACTTTCCGAGAAAATTCGCCTCCCGGTCGAAAGGTGGCGCAACGCGCGAGCACGACGTCCTCGTTCTCGAGATCGCTATCGGCCTCGATCGGTGCCTCCACAATTGGGCGATAGCAGCGGACCAAGCATAGCGGGAAGGCGACAGCGCAAGGTCGTCTCGGCCAAGCACTGAGGCGACCGTCCAAAGCGAGCACGCCAAAATGCCGTTGGGCGCGTGACCTCATCCCGCCGATCGGAGAAGCGCCGGCGATTGGCCGGGCTCGTCGCCGGCACTGATGCGCCGATAGCTGATCTTACGAGCGAGCCAGCAGCCAATTGTGAGGCCTGCAACCATACCGGCGGCGTTGCGCTCCACTTGGACGGTCCAATCGCCGGGAGGAGCGGCATCCATCGAACGCCTTGTCGTGATGATCCAGATGTCCTCGGCCAGAACGTACATGCGTTCCATCGGCCCCGTGCCGAGCATTCCCCTGAATAGGGCGTGCACGGCACCGCCACGGGCCTCGATCTCAAGATGAGCCTCTAGCTCGTCCGACCAGTAACACCCGGCAATGGCGAAGCCATCGGCCCACTCGATGGGGACCAGGGGACGAGCCGTTACCCGGAGGTTTTCGTTTTCGCGCTGCATCACGAGCAGCTCGCCATCCTTTTTCAAGCTGACCGCGTGACCACGGGCGACGCCGTCGGCCGAAACCGTGAGCCGCGCCGCCGACGGCGCGTAGTACAGCTTGACGCCAGTCGTGTCCTGGGCGGTCCGCACGACGAGGCCCTGTTCCTCATCGAGCCAAAGGCCATCCCAATTTTCGGGACGCATGGTGTCGCTGGCAGGTTCGCGACCGAGCGCAGCGCTTAGAAGGGCGGTGGCAGCTGTGAAAGTGCTGGTGTCATGGTTGAACATGACCACGACGGAAAGTCGTTCCTCCGCCGCATGGAGCCGGAAGGAGCTGAACCCCC
Source organism: Ensifer sp. SSB1 (assembly GCF_016652895.1). NCBI lineage: Bacteria > Pseudomonadati > Pseudomonadota > Alphaproteobacteria > Hyphomicrobiales > Rhizobiaceae > Ensifer > Ensifer sp. SSB1. The sequence continues at coordinate 473 of NZ_JAEPRP010000184.1, read as the reverse complement.
GCAGGCCCCCGCCATGCCCGGTGATCTTGATGCCTCCGACCGTGTCGCGGCGAAGCCCGTAGCCATAGCTGGCCGGCGATCCGTCTGCGTAGGTGACCGGTACCGACAAACGATTGTAGAGACTGCGGGGGTCATTGCGGGTCGCGTCAATATGCAGTTCCCAGGCCAGCAGATCGTCGAGCGATGCGGCAATACCGGAGTCGCCGAACCAAAAGACACCGTTCTGCGCCGGCAGAAAGCCGACGTCGTCGTTACCCTCATAGCCGACCACGCCGTCGAGCGGAAAACGGGTGTCTGCGGCGAGTTCCGCGGTTTTCATACCAGCTGGCGCGAAAATGCGCTCGGCCATAAGCTCACCGAACGCGCGGCCCGTTCCCCGCTCGATGAGTTCGCCAATCATTCGAAAGTTGGCATTGTTGTAGGAGATGGGGTGGTTGCCGTCCTCCCCTAACAGCACGGGAACTATGCCAGGA
>NZ_JAEPRP010000183.1:0-14666 GCF_016652895.1 Ensifer sp. SSB1 | reverse complement strand
CCATCTCAGTGATCCGTTCTCTCAGCGGGCACGGTCTCTTTCATGCCACCTCCTTGTCTAGGGATGCCGCCTGCCACGACGGCGGGCGAAATTATACCCCGTCCTGCCAGCGGAAAATCTTACATTGCTGTAATCTCGATCACATTATCCGGACTGCGACTTCCATTAGTTGTGTGAGGCCGGAGGATACCCACCCTGTAGCGCATTCGTCATTTCTCACATCCTCTCAACGATCCCTTCCGGTAGCGAAGACTGCACGCGTCGATATGCGGGCGTTTTGCCGTGATGTCGGCGACGGGGCTTCGGCGGCGCTAAAATCGTGTCCCAAGTTTTCGTCAATCGCTGCTCCCGTCCAAGCCGAAAAAGAGCAGATAGCTTGATGAACGCTCAAGGCCGCCGTTCCTTTGCTCATCGAGGACTTACCGGCTTGCTGGTGCGCGACCATAAAGCAGGAGCATCAGGATGATCACCACGCCGTAGATGATCTGGCGCCCGGCCTCGGGCATCTGAGTGACGGAAAGGATCGATTGCAGCAGCGTGACGAGGATGACGCCGGCGATCGTGCCGACATATGATCCCCGCCCGCCGAGGATCGAGGTACCGCCGAGCACCACGGCCGCTATGGCAGGAAGAAGGTAGGCGTCGCCCATGGATTGCGCGGCTTTGGAGGCGTAACCTGCAAGCAGAACCCCGCCAAAGGCCGAGAGGCCGCCCGAGGCGGCAAAGGCGATCATGACGATGCGGCGGGTGTTGATCCCGGAAAGATAGGCCGCACGTTCGCGATTGCCGATACCGTAGACCGCCCGCCCGAAGCCCGTCCGGCGCAGAAGGAAGACCATCGCCGCGCCGATCAGCGCCCAGATGAAGACGACATTCGGGATGCCCGGAATCAACGCGCCGGTGGCCAGATAGCGCATGGTTGCAGTCGCGGAATCCTGTGGCGAGAAGCCGCCTGTGTAGACCACCATGACCCCTTGCGCGACGGCATTGGTCGCAAGGGTCACGATCATTGAGGGTATGCGCAGGTATGCCACGCCAACGCCATTGACGAGCCCTATGGCGATGCCGCACACGATGCCGAAGGGAATAGCAAGCGCAGTGCCGAGGGATCCGTATGCCGCGGCCGCACAGGCCATCATCGCGCCCGTTGCCACGGTCCACGGCACGGAAAGATCGATCTGCCCAAGCAGGATGACGAGCATCATGCCCGTGGCGATGATGCCGAGGAAGGACGCCACCTTCAATTGCTGCAGCAGATATTCTGGTGACAGGAAGCTGCGCGAGTAGAAGCTGCCAACGACAAGCAGCAACACGATGCAGCCAAATGCGGTGAGCACCGCCGGATCGAGACTGCGCATGAAACCCTGCTTCCGCTCCGTTGCCCGCGTCATTGCCGTCTCGCTCACAGGAACCACTCCAATCGATTGCGTACACGGAAGAGGGCGAGCGCGCCGAGGCTGACGGCCGCCAGCAGGATCAGCCCCTGGAACAGCGGCTGCCAGAGCGGATCGAGATCGAAGACGAACAGAAGGTCGCCGATCGTCCGGAACGCCAGCGCCCCGAAGACGGCGCCGATGGCGCTGCCCTTGCCGCCGAACAGCGACACACCCCCCAGCACCACGGCCGCGATCGAAAACAGCGTGTAGGCATTGCCGCTGGCAAAGGCCGCGTCGCCGGTATAGGTAAAAAAGGTGAGGAACAACCCGCCAAAGGCGGCCACGAAGCCCGAAAGCGTATAGGCGAGCAGCTTGCCACGGCGGATCGGCATGCCGGACATATAGGCCGCGGTTTCGGAAGAGCCGGCGGCATAGGCCGCCCGGCCATAGACCGACCGGCTGAACGGCACCCATACTACGGCAACCACTGCCGCAAGTGCCACGAGGCTCGCCGGGACGACCCCGAAGATCCGGCCGGTGAGGGCATCCGCAAGTCTCTCGTTGACGGACCCACCCGGAAAAGGCCGCAGCAACAGGGCGAAGCCGAAATAGATCGCCCCCGTCGCAATCGTCGCTACGATCGGCTGCAGCCGCCCGTAAATGACGATTGCGCCATTGATCGCGCCGCACACAGCCCCAACGGCCAGGACAACAGCCACACCGAAAGCCGTCTCGAGCGGCGAACCCACGACCAGCCATGAGGCCAGGCAGTTGGTGAGAAGGAAGATCATGCCGACCGAGAGGTCGATGCCTGCGGTGATCACCACCATGGTTTGAGCCATCGCGACAAAGGCGAGGAGCACGCCTTTGTTGGCGGCCGTCTGGATAACGTTGGCGGTGAAGCCGGCCGGATGGTTCGCCGTGTAGATGATGAACATCACCACGAATATCGCAACCGCCGTCAGCGTACCCCGGTGCTCCGCCAGTCGATATTCCCAGTCCTTCATAGCGCCGGCTCCCGTTGGGTTGGTTCCGCGGACGGGATGTTGAGCGCGCTCGCGATCAGGGCGCGCTCCGTTATCTCTGCTCCGGCCAGTTCCCGCTTCACCGTTCCGTCATAGAGCACGAGGACCCGGTCGCAGCAGCCGATGAGCTCGGCATAGTCGGTCGAATAGAACAGGATGGCCGCGCCCTCGTCCGCGAGGCGCCGCAGCAAGAGGTAGATCTCCTGCTTGGTTCCCACGTCGATGCCACGCGTGGGATCGTTCAGCAGAATGATGCGCGGCTGCCGCATCAGCCATTTCGCGATGACAACCTTCTGCTGGTTGCCGCCAGAGAGCGCACCGACGGGCGCGTCAATGTTTCCCGCCTTGATGGCAAGCAGCGCCATCATGTGGTTGATGGCGCTCTCCTCCTTCGCGCTGTCGATGATCCCCGCTCGTGTCAACCGGTCGAGAGAGGCGAGCGAGAGATTGTCGCGCACAGTCATCGGCAGCATCAACCCCTCGGTCTTGCGGTCTTCGGGGATGAGCGCCATGCCGATGCCGCGCTGGCGCGCCTGCGCCGGGCTGCCAATGCTGACCGGGCTGCCGTCGACAAGCACCGTGCCGCGCAGCCCACGCAAAACCCCGAACAGGGCCAGAAGCAGGTCGCGTTGCCCCTGCCCGTCCAGACCGCCGAGACCGACAATTTCACCCGCATGCAGCGAAAACGAGATGTCACGAAGGCGGTCCGCCCAGGAAAGGCCTCGCGTCTCAAGCACGGGCGCGGTTTGGGCAGGCCGATCTGGCTTTGGCGGATAGACGCTGTGATACTCACGGCCGATCATCATCTCGATGACCTCCGCGTCGCTCCTTGTGCCCGCCGCATAGCTCGCGACCTTGCTGCCATTGCGGAACACCGTGCACTCGTCCGCAAGCTCCGCAATCTCGTTCATGCGATGCGAAATGTAGACAAGCGCCAGCCCTTCGGCCCGCAATCGCTTCAGCACCGCAAAGATTTTCGACACGTCGGCGGCCGTCAGCGCCGATGTCGCCTCGTCGAGGATGAGGATGCGCGGCTTGCGAGCCAGCGCTTTGGCGATCTCGACGATCTGCTGTCGCGACAGCGGCAGGTCCTTGACGAGCGCCAGAGGGTGAATGTCGGCAGCACCGGCGCGCGCCAGCGCCTCCTCGGCCTGGCGCCGCTGGGCCTTTCGGTCGATCATGCCGAACCGCGTCGGCGGATCGGAAATGACGATATTGTCTGCGACGCTGAGTTCCGGAATCAGCGATAGCTCCTGAAAAACGCAGGCGATGCCGGCGGCGCTGGCCGCAGCCGGCGAGGCGAACTCCACCGGCCGCCCTTCGAGCGTCATCTGTCCCTCGTCGGGAGCCACGACCCCGGCCATGATCTTGATGAGCGTCGACTTACCGGCACCGTTCTCGCCGAGGACGGCGTGGATTGCCCCTGCCCTGACCGACACGTCAGCATTTTCAAGTGCCCGAACCCCGCCATACCGTTTCGATATCCCTTCCATGCGAAAGAGCGGTGCGCCACTTTCCATTGATCTCTCCGGGATCCGTTCCTGGCGACGGGCATCGCAAAGGCATGCGATGCCCGAACTGGTTGGCCTACTGGTTTTCCTTGCTCTGCTTCATGATCTCCTGGGCGGAGAAATTGATCCCGCAAGTGGGGAAGGAGTTCCCGACGAAGAAATTGTCGGATTCGGACTGGAAGTAGTCCTGGCCCTCCTTGAAATTGGGATCTTCGACAATGGCCAACGGCAACTTGACCGACTGCGGCACCACCTGTCCCTCAAGCGCGGCGATCGCCGTCTTGATGGCAACGGCCACCTGTGCGGGTCCGGTTCCGGCTGACGAGCATTTCAGGCCGTCGGCGGCATGTGCCGCACAGAACTTGCGAAACCCGTTTTCGGTTTCGCCACCAAAAGGTACGAACGGGTGCTTGGCGTCGATCATCGCCTGGACGATGCCGGTATCGCCGCCCTGACCGGTAATGCCGTCGAAGGGGCCGCTGGTTGCGATTGCGTCCGCAGTCACCTTCTGGGCAACGCCGTCGTCCCATTTGCCCATGACCTCAACGACGTCGAAGTTCTTGCCCGACGCCTGGAGCTTCTCATGGATGCCGTCGTGTCTGTCGGTATCGACAGACGTGCCGGCGACACCGCGCACCTCGAGCACCTTGCCGCCATCAGGCAGATGTTTGACGAGCCAGTCGCCCCACAATTGCCCGAGCCCCTTCTGGTCGACGTTGACGTTGATGGCGTCCTCGGTGTCGAGGATGTTGTCGAAGGCGACCAGCACCACGCCAGCCTCCTTCGCCCGCTTGATGACGGGCGCGAATGCCGTCGGGTTCTGGGCGTTGACGACGATGGCGTCATAGCCGGAATCGATGAAGTTGTTGATCGCCGAGATCTGCGCGGGCACGTCCTCACCCGTCGAAACGACCTTGAACTCCTTCAATTTGGCCGCAACGTCGGGCTGAGCGGCATAGGCCTTGGCGGTCTGCACCATCTGGATGCGCCAGGTGTTGGCGATGTAGCCGTTTGCCAGCGCAACGCGATACGGGCCGTCCTTTTTTGGAAACTTGAAGAACTTGGTGTCCGCCGACCACGGCGCGAAACATTCCGGCTCAGCCGCAGGCCCCGAGACGATTTCCGGATCTGCGTAGGCAGCAGAGCCCAGCATGAAAAAGGCAGTGGCGGCAACGATGCCGCCAGCGAGTGACTTCACCATCGACATTTCCTCCCATTGGCGCGCCACTTGTTTTGTTCTCCAGCCCGGGGCGGAAATCCTTCCCCCGAACGGCACGAACTCCTGAGGCACCGGCACGCTGGATGCCTGCTTTCACCATTGACGAGGCGCTCTGGTCTCCTCCCGAAAACACCGCTGTCTCTTAATTAGGTAGCGCTACCACATACGATTGTAAAGTAACATTTGCGGATTACAAAACCGCGGATATCCGAGATTTCAGATCAAAATCAGTGTAGTTTCGGCATTCCAGCAGGAAGGCTATTCCCTTCTTTTATGATAGCGCTATCATATCGCCACGCCCAGATACCTTCTTTGTCGCATGAGGGAGGCCCCATGGCCGAGGATTTCGAGATCGTGGACCCGCGCTTTGCCCGTCTGGTCAACCACAGCGCCCGGGTGGAGCAGCTTTACACGGGGTGTCGCTGGGCCGAGGGGCCGGCCTATTTCGCGGCCGGACGCTATGTCGTCTGGTCGGACATCCCCAATGACCGGATGCTGCGCTATGACGAGACCGACGGGCATGTGAGCGTCTTTCGCCAACCGTCGAACTTTTCAAACGGCAACACCACGGATCGGCAAGGCCGGCTGGTCACCTGTGAACACGGCCGCCGCAGCGTAAGCCGTACGGAACATGACGGGAGGATCACCACCATCGCCGACCGCTGGAACGGCAAGCGGCTCAACTCGCCAAACGACGTCGTCGTGCGGTCGGACGGGTCGATCTGGTTCACCGATCCCGCCTACGGCATCGAGTCCGATTACGAGGGTCATAGGGCCGAAAGCGAGATTGGCGCCTGCTACGTCTATCGCGTCGACCCGGGGACCGGCGAGGTCGCCGCGGTCATTACCGACATGGTGCGGCCGAACGGCCTTGCCTTTTCCCTTGACGAAAGACAGCTCTACGTCGTCGACACCGGCCGCACCCACGGGCCCGACCATCCTGCACATATGCGCGTCTTCGATGTCAGCGATGCGGGCGTAATTTCGGGCGGGCGCGTCTTTGCCGATTGCACTGCTGGCCTCTTTGACGGCTTTCGTCTGGACGACGAGGGACGGATCTGGACGAGCGCGCGCGATGGCATCCACTGCTACCACCCGGACGGCACCCTGCTCGGCAAGGTGAGGGTACCGGAGAATACCGCCAACTGCGTCTTCGGCGGGCCTAAACGAAACATCCTCTATATCTGCGCGACCAGCTCGCTTTATGCGGCTCGGCTCATGGTCAACGGCGCAAAACTCTACTGAGCAGGGAGGTCAGCCATGCCATTTGTGCGCATCACCATCGTGCGCGAGACCCTCGCCGATGATCCTTCCGGCAAGAAGGCTGTCGTCAGTCGCAAGGTCGCAGCGGCGATTGCCGAAGCAACCGGACTTCCTGAGCGCGAAGTCTCCGTCGTGTTCGATGAGGTGGAGGCCAGGAACTGGTACATCGGCAGCACCGATGTCGAGACCCTGGGCAGGCGGAGCGCTTAGGAGCCGACGTGACGGACGACATCATCTCCAGGGACCAGGGTCGAAAAACAAGCCGGCGCAGCAGTGGCAGGCCGACGATCGCCGACGTCGCGAAACTGGCCGGCGTTGCCGCGATCACCGTGTCGCGCGCGCTGCGCGATCCGTCCCGAGTTTCGGCCGAACTGCGCGCAGAGATCGATACGGCGGTGACGCAGCTCGGCTATGCGCCCGACCCCAATGCGCGCGCGCTTGCTTCCTCCCGAGCCGACGTGATCGGTGTTCTCGTGCCGTCGCTAACGAACATCGTCTTCGCCGACACGGTGAGAGGCATTTATGACGGGCTCGGCGACGGTCCACTGCAGATACAGATGGGCAATACCCACTATTCGCCTCGCGAAGAGGAGCGCCTGGTCCGCATGTTTCTGAGCCAGCGGCCATCAGCACTGATCGTCTCCGGCATAGACCAGACCGAGAGGACCCGCAAATTGCTCGAGAGCGCGGATTGCCCAATCGTGCAGATCATGGAGCACGGCGACACTCCGGTCGACATGCTGGTCGGCTTTTCCCATTTCGAAGGCGGCAAAACGGCTACCAACCACTTGATCGAAGCTGGATACCGGCGGATCGGCTTCATCGGCGCGCGCATGGATCCACGCTCGCAGCGCCGACTGGCCGGCTATCGCTCAGCGCTGGAGGCGGCGCAGCTCTTCGATCCCAAGCTGGTAACCACCACTCTTACGCCGTCGCGCGTATCACTCGGCGGGCAGCTGCTCGCCGATGCGCTGGCGAAGGCGGCCGACCTTGACGCGGTCTTTTGCAACAATGACGACCTTGCGATGGGCGTACTGTTTGAATGCCAGCGGGCGGGTATCGCTGTCCCGCACCGCATGGCAATCTGCGGCTTCAACGACCTTGATATGATGCATGTCGCCTACCCGTCGCTCACAAGCGTACGCACACCGCGCTATGATATAGGCCGGCTCTCGGTGCAGATGGTGCTGGATCGACTTGCCGGCCGGCCAATTGAATCGCCAATCGTCGACCTGGGCTTCGAGCTTCAGGTTCGCGAAAGTACGACGCGATGAAGCGGCACATCCTCACGGATCGGCCGCAGCGCACAATCCAGATGATACATTAGCGATCGCGGCCCTGATGATCCCACCATCCCGAATTCTGCGCAGTTGACGGCCGGTCGTGGCGCCAAAGATTTGCAGCAATTGCAGCGCCGGCGGCACACATTCTGGACAAGCTTTGGCAAAAGTGCCGCGGAGCGCTCATCCACAACAACCAGCTTCGGCCGAAGCAGGAGCGCCCATGCGATCGCGACGGCTCGCCCGAAAGAGTGTGCGCGTATAGTCGTGCTCCATGTCGCCAGCGCGCAATTGTGCGCGCGTCAACGTTTCGACTGCGCGGGCGTTCTGCATCACCATCAATCGATCGCACATATAGGAGATGACCGCGAGGTCGTGACTGACGATGACAAAGGTCAGGTTAAGCTGACGACGAAGGCGGTTCAGGAGATTGAGGATTTCGGCCTGGACCGAAACGTCGAGCGCCGAGGTCGGCTCGTCGAGCAGCAGCACCGTAGGGGACAGCGACAGTGCGCGGGCGATCGCCACGCGCTGGCGTTGGCCGCCGGACAGTTCGTGCGGGAACCGGAACCGGTGTGCCGCCGTCAGCCCGATCATCTCCAGCAACTCGACCGTGCGGGCATCCACATCCGACATGCGGTTGATCAGCATCGGCTCGGCGATGGCCTGGCCAATCGTGTAACGGGGATGCAGCGAGGCATAGGGGTCCTGGAACACCATCTGCGCCACGCGCACGAGGTCGCGCCGCCTTCCCTTGCGTAGATCTATGTCGGCGATGTGGATATCACCGGTCCAATGGCGATTGAGACCCATGACGGTGCGCAAGACGGTAGATTTGCCCGAGCCACTTTCGCCGACGAGACCGAAGCTCTCGCCGCTCTCCACTGAGAGGCTGACGTTCTCAACCGCGACGGCGCTGCCGAAATGGACGCTGAGATTGTCGATGCGGATCATAAGCGGGCCTCTCCCCAGCTCGCGTCGCGCGCGAGAGTTGGCAGTGGTGTCAGCGGCCCATCGATGGCTGGCAGGCAGGCGAGCAGCCCCCGCGTATAGGGATGTACCGCCTCGTGCATGCGTCGCGCATCCAGCGTCTCGACGATCCGGCCGGCATACATGACCAGTACACGGTCGCAGAAACGCGAGACAAGGTTGAGGTCGTGGCTGATGAAGACAAGACCCATGCCACGGCGCCTGACCAGTTCGTCCATGATCTCGAGCACCTGCAACTGCACGGTAACGTCGAGGGCGGAGGTGGGTTCGTCAGCGATCAGCAGTTCCGGCTCGCGCACCACCATCATGGCGATCATCACCCGCTGGCCCATGCCGCCAGAGAGCTCGTGTGGATAGAGGTCGTAGACGCGCTCCGGCGCGCGGATATGCACCGCCTCCAAGACGTCAAGTACTTTCTGGCGCACCTTTGCCGGCGTCAGCGATCGAGCACCGAGCCGGATCGCCTCGGCGATCTGCTTACCGACACGCATGACCGGGTTGAGCGAGAATTTCGGATCCTGCAGGATCATGCCCATGCGATTGCCACGCAGCTGCCGACGTACCCGCGGCGAGGCCGTAAGCAGGTTGATGCCGGCAAAGGACATTACATCAGCCGAGACGCGCGCATGCTCCGGCAGAACGCCCATCAGGGCGCGGCTGGAGAGACTCTTTCCCGAGCCGCTTTCGCCGACGATGCCGAGCTTTTCCCGGCCGACTTGGAAGGAAACGCCCTTGACCGCCTCGATCATTGTGCCGCCCTCTCCGGCAAAGCCGATGCGCAAGTTTTCCACGTTGACAAGCGTCTCTCTCATGCGCGCCTCCTTAAGTGCGGGTCGAGCAGGTCGCGCATGGCATCGCCCAGAAGATTAAAGCCGAGGCTAACGATGAAGATCGCAAGACCAGGCATCGTTGCCACCCACCATTGATCGAAGATGAACTTGCGGCCGGTCGAGATCATTGCGCCCCATTCCGGCAGCGGCGGCTGCGCGCCTAACCCGATGAAACCGAGGCCAGCGGCCGTCAGGATAATGCCGGCCATGTCAAGCGTCATGCGCACGATAACTGAGGAGAGGCACATCGGCATGATATGGCGGAAGACGATGCGGAACTCTGAGCCGCCGGCCAGCCTGACGGCATTGACGTAGTCACTGTCGCGCACGATGAGGGCTTCGGCCCGCGCCAGCCGCGCATAGGGCGGCCAGGCGGTGAGCGTGATTGCCAGCGCCGCATTAATGATGCCGGGGCCAAGCGCAGCAACGAAGGCGAGCGCCAACAGTAGTTTCGGAACGGCAAGGAACACGTCGGTGATGCGCATGAACACCGCATCGACCCAGCCGCCCGATGTTCCCGCCACCGCGCCGATGATGAGGCCGATCGGCGCAGATGTCGCAACGACCAGCCCCACGATGAGCAGGGTCAGCCGGGCGCCGTAGAGGATGCGGGAGAAGACATCACGGCCCAGCTCGTCCGTGCCGAGCCAGTTCTTAAAGCTCGGCGGCAAAAGGCGATGCACGAGATCGGGCAAGTAGGGATCATGGGTCGCGAGAAGCGGCGCGAAGACTGCGCTCGCCAACAGCACGCCGAGGATGGCAAGGCCGATCATGCCGAGCGGATTACCGACAAAGCGGTGCGCGAATTTGGTGAATTCACCGAGGCGCGCGCGCCGGAGCTGGCGGCGGGTCTCGGCATAGGTGAGGTTGACGGCGGTCATGGCAGCCTCCTACCGGCGGCGAAGGTTGGAGCGCGGATCGAGCATCTGGTAGACGACGTCCGAGACCATGTTGAGCAGAACGAACACGGCGCCGACCAGCACCGTGCCGCCAAGCACGGCGTTGATGTCGGCTCTAAAAAGCGACGAGGCTATGTAGTTGCCGATGCCCGGCCAAGCGAAAACGGTCTCGACAAGCACGGAGCCTTCCAGCAGGCCGCCATAGGAAAGTGCGATCACCGTGACGAGCGGGATGGCGGCATTTCGTAGCGCATGCAGCATCACGGCGCGATATTCGGTCGCCCCCTTGAGGCGGGCCGTCAGCACGTATTCCCGCGACAACTGGTCCAGCATCATCGAGCGTGTCATGCGCGAGATGTAGGCGAGGCTGTAATAGCCGAGCAGCGCTGCCGGCAGCACGATATGGCTCAAGGCATTGCCGAAGACTTCCCACTCGCCTGATAGAAGCGAGTCGATCAACAGCGAACCGGTTACCGGTTTGACGATGCCCTGATAGAAGACGTCGATCTGGCCAGGACCAGACACCCAGTCGAGCCGTGAATAAAAGACGAAAAGACCGACCAGTCCAAGCCAGAAGATTGGCACGGAATAGCCGATGAGGCCGACAAAGCGGATCACGTAGTCGGGCCATTTGTCGTGCCAATAGGCAGCGGCCACGCCCGCCGGCACGCCGATGAGCGTGCCGGCCAGAAGGCCGAGCGTCGCAAGCTCCAACGTCGCGGGAAAGAAGCCGGAAAGGTCTAAGAGCACGGGCCGGTTGGTGACGAAAGACGTGCCGAAATCGCCCCGAACGAGCTTTCCGGCATAGGCGAGGAACTGCTGCCAGAGCGGCTTGTCGAGGCCCATTTCGAGAAAGACGCGCTGATAGACCTCCTCGCTCGCCTTCTGTCCGACAACCGACAGGACCGGATCAATTGGCACGACGCGGCCGATGCAAAAGGTGAGTGCCACCAGGCCAATGAGCGTGATGCCCACGGTGAGGAGAAGCGTGAGGATCCGGCCGGTGACACCGAGAACCCGGTTGATGAGAACTGCCGGCACGAACCACTCCGTTGGCTTTGCTGGGACTGACCTCGGACGCGACCGGTGCCGGAGCCCCGATCGCGTCCGAAACATGGGTTCGGACGGCTACTTGGTTACGTTCCAGTAGCGGTCGTCGGCGAACGTCTGCCCGAGGACGACCCCCTTGACTGAACTGCGTACGCCGACCTTTCGGACCTGCTGGAACATGTAGAGGAAGGGCGAGGTGTCGGTGTGGGTCTTCTGGAGGGTCTCATACATCGCCCGGCGCTTGTCCGTATCCTGCTCGCGTACGGCCGCCATCGCATCCTGCGACAGGCTTCCAGCGTTCCAGCCAAATCGATCAGCAAGGCCGGCGGAACCGTCCGGCGCGTCCTGCTTGTTCACGGCAAAGGCCTTGGCGTTGGAGTGCGGGTCGGGATAGTCCGGGCCCCACAGGCCGAGCCAGATGTCGAGGTTTGACGAGCGATAGCGTTCCAGCCACTGCTGACCGTCGACCACTTCAAGGTTCAGCTTGACGCCGGCCTGCGCCATGGTCGCTTGGATCGCCTGGGCGAAATCCGTGTAGGGCGGTGTGTTCCAGACAACGGTATCCAGCGTGAGCTCACCCGAAATTCCAGCCTCGCCCAACAGCGCCTTCGCCTTCTCGATATCGAGCTTGTACGGATTGTAGTCGATTTCGCCGAGGAAGCCCTTCGGCACCAGCGTCTGGTGGACTTCCACCGTGCCGCGCGAGATCGTGTCAGCGATGCCCTGGTAGTCGACCAGGTACTTCAGCGCCTGCACGACCTTGGGCTTGGCCAGGTGCTCGTTCCTGACGTTCAGGCCCATGTAGTAGATGGTTCCGGAACGACCGTCGACGAAGCCGACGTCCGGGTTCTCCTCGATAGCGCCGAAATCATCCGGGCCGAGTTTGTTGGCTATGTCGATGTCGCCCTTTTCGAGCAACAGGCGCTGCGCGGCGCTTTCGGGAACATGCTGGAGGAAGATCCGCTCCAGGCCTCCGGTCTCGCCGGTATAGTTGGGATTGCGGGTCAACATGATCGACTGCTTGGGCTCCCAGCGCGTCAGCACATACGGGCCGGAACCGGCGGAGTTCTCAACCTTCAGCCAGCCATTGCCGAAGTCGCCATTGACCTCGTGCTCCTGCACCAGCTTGGAATCGACGATGCCGCCGACATAGGAAGACAGACAGTAATAGAGGAACGACGGCGCATAGGTGTCGCCGATCTCGATGACCAGCGTCATGTCGTCAGTCGCCTTGATACGATCCTTGACGTTCTCAGGCGTGAAGCCGAACTGGGTGAGGATGAAGGCAGAGCGCGACTTCATCTGCACTACGCGGCGCAGCGAATATTCCGCATCCCTCGCCGTCACCGGGTTGCCGGAGGCGAACTTCAGGCCCGGACGCATCTTGAAGGTATGGATCTTGCCGTCCGGCGACGCCGTCCAGCTTTCGGCGAGGACGCCGATGATCTTGCTAGAATCGTCGGTCGCTGCAGTCAGAAGCGGCTGGTAGATCTGATTTGCCGCAAGCACGCCGCCAACCTCCGACACCTCGCCCGGATCAAGCGTGATGATATCGTCGATGGCATCGGCGACGACGAGCGTGTTCTTCGGCGTTTCGGCCAGGGCTTGGCCAGTCGCCAGTGCCAGCACGAGGGCAACCCCGTTGATCAGTTTTTTTGCGCGCATTTTTCCTCCTTCAGGCGTGCAGGTTTCACCTGCGGCCGCCCGCTCCCACGTTGCGTTGTTTGAAAAGCCTTCCGCTTTTACGGTCCGGTCCTGTGAAGGTTCCCGCACCGGCCAAGCTGTGCGCCCAATCGAGCGGCCTCCACCGCTCCCGCCCCTCTTGAACTTTAGTCAGGCTAAAGTTTAAGAGGGGCGGTTGTCAATCGGGCTCGTGACAATTTTGAATACCGACCTCTATTCTCCCCGATCACCGCTCCGGTATGATCCGCGTTGTGCCAACCCAAAGTTCCCGCGCCTCGCCAGGACCGACATTGCGTGCACGGTGCGGCAACGATGCGAGAAAATGTAACGTGTCCCCGGCCGTGAGTAGATATTTGCGGTCGCCGACCTCGTAGAGCATCTCGCCCTCGATGAGATAGAGGAAGTCTTCGCCCTCGTGGCGTGTCACATCCGAGACGTATCCGGGAGGCATGTGTGTGATACAGCTGTTGAGAAGCGCCCCGGGAAAACCGCGCTGCAATAGTTGGTACACCCGCTCTTCCGCCTCGAGAGTGTAGTTGTGGCGCTCGCTGGCATGCGAGACCACGGAGTGGGTGCGCTGCGGCACTTGCGGCAGAAAGGCCTCAACACTGGCCTCCAAACTGGAGGCGAGGTTGCAAAGCGAGATCAAGGAGGGCGTCGAAAGGCCGCGCTCTACTTGACTGACAAAGCCCTCACTGAGGCCGGCCTCGCGCGCTACCTGCCGCATGGTCTTGCCAATCTCTTTGCGCCGCTCTCGAAGCGCACGCCCGAGTGAAATAGCAGGTGGAAAAAGAGGGGATCGCTGAGAGGCCTTCTGCTGCACCTCCCGATCGTTGAAGCTCATATTGTCTTTCCGCATTTTGCTGGCCTGAGAAAACTTTAGTATAACTAAAGTAAGCCATGCAAGTTAAAATAGTGCCCGAGATGTTGTTTTGCGCTGCACGCCGACCTGGGATTGGCACAAAGAAATGCCGCCCTTGGGATGTTTCGGTGGACTTGCCGCCAACGAAGTGATGCAGCAGCGTCAGCACATGGGTCGTGGTTGGAAGGCCGGAAATTCAGCACTATCCCTGCAGCACGGCGTCTTCGTGGTGTTAAAGAACAAGCGATGAGCGGCGCGCGCCTCATGAGACGTGCCGGGCACGCTCTGTTCAGCGGCCGGGTGGAAATCGATGGATTCTGGATGACATCTTCAACGGCAAGCCTGCCGAGGAGGAATGTAGCGCTCCAGCTCCGCTGCCTACCGGTGGCGAAAGACCAGCAACATGTTGTTGGCAGGCATCTCGATCGTCTCGCGGAGATTAAGTCCCGCGGCCTCACCCACTTGTTCAAGATCAGCGATATCGCGCACACCCCATGATGGGTTTCGCTCTCTTAGAGCCGCGTCGAAGGCAGCGTTCGAAGGAGCGTTGTGTGCGCCATCGCGCATGTATGGGCCATAGAGAACAAGAAGCCCATCAGCGCGAAGCAAACGGCCAGCCCCTGCGAACAGACCTAAGCTTGCCGCCCATGGCGCAATATGGATCATATTGATCGACAC
>NZ_JAEPRP010000182.1:0-14701 GCF_016652895.1 Ensifer sp. SSB1 | reverse complement strand
AGCCCTTTAATTGCGGATGTTTGTCAAGCGCCTGCAACATCCTTGCCGGGGTCATGGTCCTTTCCGAGGTCGTTGCCTCATGATGTTGTTCGGGCCGGGTGCTTCAACGTGTCCATCGATGTGCCTGTTAGGCCACCAGCCGATTGACCGAAGTCACCACAACCACCGTCCCGGCGGGGACATTGCAGACCCGTTTAGGGCCCGCAAACTCGGGTTTAGCTCAGGCTGCTTTCCGGGCACTCCATTCAAAGGTGGTGCCGTCGACCCAGATGCAGTGAAGGATGACAGCAAGCTTTCGGGCAACGGCGACCTGGGCCTTTTTCATCCCGATGCGCTTTGCAAGCCGCAGCCCCCACGCCTTCAACGTGCACCATTTCTTCGTGCGGTGCAGCAGGACCGACGCGGCCTCGAACAGATAGGTCCTTAACAGTCGATCGCCCCATTTCGATGTCTTGCCGTTCGTGTCGCTCTCCCCAGATTGTTTTCGCCTGGGTGTCAGACCGAGATATGCGCCAACCGTCGCGGCCGACCTGAACCGGCTCGGATCGTCGATGGTATGACGGAATGTCAGCGCTGTGACCACGCCGATGCCTGGCACGGTCATCAGCCGACAGGTTGTTTCGTCGGCGCGTGCAAGAGCGGCGGTCCGCTTGTCGAGCTTGTCCTGTTCGCCGCAAACTTGTTCATGAATGGAAAGGAGCGGTGCGATGACCTCATGGAGAGCGTGTTCGGCATCGACCAATTCCGCCACCTTACGCCGGAACATCGATCCAATGGCGCGTTCGAAGAGCAGTCCATACTCCTTCACCATCGCTCGGATCTGGTTTTCTATCGCCCGTCTTATTTCGACCAGGCGCGAGCGCGTCACGAGCAGAGAGCGCACCTGCTGGCCTCGGCACTCTTTACCTTCACCTCTCTGTACCAGCCGATGCGAACCAACTCCGCCAGGCCGCGGGCATCATTCTCGTCGCTCTTATTCATGCGCACCGATAATGCGGCTTTCGCATGCCGTGCGTCGATGCAGACGACAGGCAGGTCGATACGCTTGAGTTCATGCCATAGCCAGCTCGACATAGCTCCCGTTTCAAAGCCGATGCGTTCCGCAAGCGGCGCTTTCCTTCGGATCAGCTCCGCCAGGGCTCCGGGATTCGACTTGACTCTTCCCTCGAAGATCGGTCTTCCGGTCTCGTCCACGACACAAACGGCAGTTTCCCGCTGCGATACATCCAGGCCAACATAGTGTTTCATACGGCGGTCTCCTTCGAAAAGTGGGGCTCAGATAGTGAGCGTCATTCGAAAGACGAAGGCGAGCAATTACGTCATCGTGTCCAGAATTCACCCGTTGGCATCCAATTGCACGCCGAAACACGCCGGGGGTGCGCAGCACGCACTACCGATTGCATACACACCCTAGCAATTACGCGGCATTTTTGACTTCGAGCGCCTTCGCCTCGGCCTCCGCTTCGCGACCTCTGCGGACTAGCCGGAATGGCGACCGCGGGTCGTAGAGATCGCGCAGCCAGTCACCGATAAGATTGGACGAAATCACGACAAGGAAGATTGCGAGGCCCGGGAAGGTGGAGAGCCACCAGGCGCTTGACACATAGTTTCGACCAGACGCCAACATGCCGCCCCAACTCGCTACCTCCGCGTCGACACCCAGGCCGAGGAAGGACAGTGCAGCGAGCGAAAGGATCGTTGCGCCAAGGTCGAGCGCCGCAAGGACCATTACTGTAGGCATTATGTTTGGCAGCAGATGTTTGAACATGACTCCAAGCGGCGAAACACCCAGGACCTTGGCGGAGAGGGTATATTCTCGGTCCCGCAACTGCAGGATCTCGCTCCGCACCGGCCTAGCAAATGCAGGCCAACCCGACAGCACAAGTGCCAACACGAGTTTGTCCATTCCCTGCCCCAGGACAGCAACCAGAGCTATCGCGAGTAGCAGAAAGGGAAATGCCAGCCACATGTCGACAAGGCGCATGATGACCGCATCGACCTTGCCGCCGACATAGCCTGAGATCAGGCCGATCGTTACCCCGACGATCGCCGGCAAACATGATATCGTTGGCGCGGCGATGCGCGCGCAAGGATGGCTGCCTGGCCGAGACGTCACTGTCTTTAGCGACGGAGAGGTCGGGCTGCAGAGCATCGTCCTCAGTGCAACACGCCAGCCCGTCACGCATATTCTCGACTGGTTTCATCTATCAATGCGGCTGCGGCACATTGAACAGGCCTGGGAGGGCATCAGGCATCTGCAAAAACTGGATTTCTATCTGCAAAGCGTCGCGGTCCATGTGCCCAGGCTTCGGCATCTCCTCTGGAGCGGATATGTGCGAGAGGCAAGCGAAGCTGTAAAGCAGATGCTCGCCCAATTGCATCAGCATCTCGGTTTTTGCGACGCCCCTGGCAAAATCAGGCGCCTATACGAGCTGATCAACAATCTTGGCACCTACCTGGAGCGGAACGCAGCTTCGATCGTCAACTACTGTCGGCGATACTGGTCCGGTCAGCCGATATCCAGTTCGCCGGCTGAAAGTGCCGCCAACAGCCTCGTCAATGCCCGTATGAACAAGAAGCGGCAAATGCGTTGGACACCGATCGGCGCTCATCGGGTTCTTCAAGTCCGAGCCGCCGTCGCGGACGGCCGTCTCAAACAGGCAAAGCTCGACCTCGCAGCCTAACCCCCAGCTTTTTCCCGCTCCCCGCCGCCACCGGCCGTCAGCTGCGCAGAAGTCCGGGTGGTGGGATCATCGTCAAATCAGCCGTTGCTGTCTTTGGTTGATAAGGGTCATGTATCGAGTGGAATGCCAATCAGGGGGCGATGACTGCGGTCATCCCTTGATGCGCTTGAGCTCAACCAGTGCGTCGAGAGGGTCGAAGTCTAAGAGGTCGGCGAACTCCAGGAACTCGACGACGTCCACGCGACGTTGGCCACTTTCAAGGCGCGCCACAAAGGACTGATACTCCCCCAACTTTGCCGCAAGTTCTGTTTGCGTGAGTCCTGCGGCCTCACGCTTTGCGATAAGTAGCGCGATCAGCGCTCTATGCCGTGCCGTACCGAGAGTCTTGGCCACGATTTTCCCACCTGCCTTGAGATGGGGGCTTCATTTATATCTGATTTTCAGTTATCTTAAATTCAGATAATTTCCGCGACTCCGGGATTGCTCAATGGAACTGCGCCAACTCTCGTTCTTTGTTGCGGTGGCCGAGGAGCTGCACTTCAATCGGGCAGCGGCACGGATGTGCATCGCCCAACCGGCATTGAGCGCGCATATCAAGGCGCTGGAGAAGGAGCTGGGTGTCCGATTGCTCGAGCGGTCGACGCGCAAGGTCGAGCTGACGCGGGCAGGGGAGGCTTTCTACGATCGGGCTGTGCGCATCATTGGTGATGTCGGGCTCTCGATGGATGTGGCGCGCTCGGTGGCAGGCAAGGCGGCTCGGACGATCAAGATTGGAACCGTCTATCCGGCGACGATTGGGGTGCTGCCGGCGTTTCTCGCCCGCATTGGCCGGAAATTTCCCGATGTGGCGCTGCATGTGACGAGCGGCTCGACCAGCGACATCATCCGCGGACTGGAGAACGGCCAGATCAATCTTGGCTTTATCCGCCCGGTCGAAAACATCGGGTCCTTGCGCTTCTTCTCGGTCGCGCATGAGCGCTATCTGCTGGCGGTCGAAAAGACGAGCCCGCTGGCCCTTCGAAGCGAGATCGACATCGAGGACCTGAGGGCAGAGAAGATTATCGCCTTCTCCCGACAGAACCTTTCCTACTCGGAGCGCTACTTCTCGGAGATGTTCGAGACCCATGGTCTGACCGGGAACGTCGCCTATAGCTGCGACGACATCTTTTCGCTGGTGTCGCTAGTTTCCGCCGGCCTCGGTATCGGTTTTGCGCCGGAATGGACGAAGGACTTGCCGAACCGAGGTTTCGAGCTTCGGCCCGTGCGCGGCGTCGATCTCAAGATCGGGCTTGGGGTTGCCTGGAATAAAGAGGATCCGACGGCATCGCGCGACGACATCATCGACATAGCCCGGTCGCTGGCGCGGCCAGGAAGGTGAGGGGAGGAGAGTGCTCAATTGCGACCGACTGACGCCCTCCGAGGCAACGTGCTTCTAGGACAGCATCTCTAGACCATGTTTCCGGACGATCGAGAGCAGCTTCAATGCGGGGCCGCTCGGCCGCTTGGCGCCGGTTTCCCACTTTTGCACGGTGGACTCGCTGGTGTTCAGGTAACGCGCGAAGACTGGCTGGCTGACGTGATTATTCTCGCGCAGCGCCTTGATCTCACCCGGCGTCAACTCCTGCGGGATGGACAGGCAAGTCTCATCGAAGGTTCTCATGGTTTCCTTGTCGATGGTGCCTGCTGCATACATATCTCCGACGGCGCTATGGATCGCCTCAAAGGCATCGCTCTTGAACTTGCGCTTAGTCGTCATTGCAAATCTCCAGTAGGGCGCCGGTCCCGATTTCGGCATCAAGCTCGGCCTGCGTCTTGCGCCGATAGAGTTCGGCGAGCTTCCGGAAAGCCATGAGCTCGTCGTCATCGATGTTTGCGCGGTCCTTCTTCGCGAACAGATAGGCGAACACCCAGTACTCACCGGCTTTTGCCAGAACGATCGAACGATGCATGTTATCGTTGAGCCGCTTTTTGAACACGCCGCCACCGAGATCATCAGCCTGTCCGCGTGCGACTTGCTCAATCGCCTTGCAAAGGGCCTTATCGGAGATCCGCGCCTTCTTCGCTGCCTTGGAAAACCACGCCGTTTTGAAAGTCCGTTCTGACATCGCTTCATATAGCACTAGGTGCTACACCTATCAAGTTGTCGGGAAAAAATGCGGAGACTACGCTGCTTCCCATACCTGATTCAAAATCCTGGCAGCAAGCGCCGCCTTGTCCTGCGGCAGGAAACGGCCGTAATGGTTGGCAACCATCTCCGGCGTGTCCTGGATGGCGTAGCTTGCCTGCTCGTAGGATCCGGTTTGTTTGAGGATATGGGGTGGCTAAAACTCTCGGTGGCGCCGCGACCGGTGTACGGACTATCGATGCGTGGCGTTGGATCGCAGTCCGCCAAGCCTCAACGGCGTTGCCGCGTGTGATGTCGCAGCCTTCATTGTTGAACCGAAGATCATTGCTTCGCCGCACAATAACGATATGGATGCCGCGATATGTCGGTATCAGGGCCGAAATTGGATTTGGAAATACGATGAATGCACTTGCCATGACCTGGGGTGTAGCCGGACTGACCGCGCTCGGCGTCATCACCAGGCCCTTCGCCTGGCCGGAAGCGATATGGGCTGTCGGTGGCGCCCTGCTGCTCGTAGGGCTTGGTCTGATTGGCCCGGCCGAGGCGTGGATCGGTGTCGCAAAGGGTTTCGACGTTTATCTTTTCCTGATCGGCATGATGCTACTTTCCGAACTCGCACGTCAGGAAGGGCTGTTCGATTGGCTTGCTTCGATCACGACCACACGTGCCAAGGGCTCGTCTAGGAGGCTGTTCGTTCTGATTTTCGCCGTCGGCGTTATAGTCACTGCGTTACTGTCGAACGACGCAACGGCGGTGGTTTTGACGCCAGCCGTATATGCGGCCTGCAAGGCAGCCAAGGTGCGCGATCCCATGCCACATCTGCTCATCTGTGCCTTCATCGCCAATGCAGCGAGCTTCGTTTTTCCGATCTCAAATCCGGCCAATCTGGTGATTTTCGGGGGCGGCAATATGCCGCCGCTTTCGCGCTGGCTCGCAATCTTTGGTCTGCCTGCGATTGCGTCCATTTTTGTGACGTTTCTGGCATTGTACTGGACCCAGCGCTCGGTCATCAGAGCCGATAGCGTTGCCTTCGATATACAGGCTGTGCCGTTGTCAGCGAGCGGGAAGCTGGCTGGCTTTGCCTTGTGTGGCACGGCCGCCATCCTGCTTGCCGCCTCGGTACTGCATTTCGATCTCGGTTTGCCAACGTTTCTTGCCGGGTGCGTGGCAACGGCCGCGGTCTTGCTCATCACCCGGCAAAGTCCTGTGGGGACGATAAAGGGGGTTTCGTGGAGCGTTTTGCCGCTGGTCGCCGGATTGTTTATCGTCGTCGAGGCATTGAACCAGTCGGGACTGATCAACAATCTTTCGCAATACCTTTCCCAGAATGCTTCGACATCTCCGACCTGGTCTGTCGCTGGCGCTGGCGTGCTGGTAGCTCTGCTTTCCAATCTCGTAAACAACCTGCCGGCCGGGCTGGTCGCTGGAAGTGCCGTTCAACTGGCTGATGTCTCCGACAAGGTCGCTGGCGGGGTGCTGATCGGCGTCGATCTCGGCCCAAACCTTTGCGTCACCGGCTCGCTGGCCACGATACTCTGGCTTACAGCACTTCGCCGCGAGGGGCTGGAGATCGGAGCATGGGCCTTCATGAGGATCGGCTTCGTCGTCATGGTGCCGTCGCTCGTCGCATCATTGACCGTCCTTGCGTTGCAATAGCGGGATCAAATCCTGATGCCCGGGTACGAAAGCATCCGTAAACGGGCGGATCTTCGACACGTTCACAATCGTATACGTCCGCGGCCTGCGTCCTGTGGACGCGGGAGCGCTTGGACTAGCCTTCAACCGGTACGAACATTCCGAGCTTGATATCCTTTAGAACGACATTGGTGTGAATACGTTTGATCTGCGGGTTTTCTGACATCAAATTGGCCGTGATCTCGTCGTACTGACCCACGTCCCGGGCAGTAATGATGGCGATTAAGTCCACTGCACCGGTCACGTAGTAGACCTGCTGAATGTGCGCCTGCTTGGCAAGCCAGACGCGAAACTTCGACAGGGCGTCGTAGTTCTCCCGCTCAATCTCCATTCCGGCGATAAACGTCATCGGATTTCCAGCGACCTTGCGGTCGATGAGGGCAATCTCGGCGGTAATGATGTTTAAGTCCCGCATCCGTTTCAGGCGCCGTTGCACGGCTGATGCGGACAGCCCTACTAAGTCGCCGATGGCCTCCGCCTTCATCTGGCAGTCAACCTGAACGATGCTCAAAATCCTGCGATCGAAATCGTCAATCGGTTCCATTCTCTCATCCTAGGCATTTTCGTGGCCGCCTCTGCACTACCACGCTTCTGCCACATTTGCGCAGTTGTCACGCTCCCTTGTCAAAGCGGCCAGATCTTTGGCCATTTCGGCACCTTCCTGCTGGGATTGGCGGCCGGCATGCTCTTCTCATCGCCCAGGATGAGGAACCGACATGGTACAGTACAACATAGCTCTTATCGGATTCGGTGGAGTGAACCGCGCCCTCGCGCAGCTCGTGGCCGAGCGAAACCACCTCTGGCAGTCGGAACTCGGCTTCCGGCTCAACATTGTCGCAGTGACCGATCTCAACCTTGGCTCCGTCGTGTCGCGAAACGGCATTGACGCACGAATGCTTGTCGAGACCAATTTCGAGAAGGGCGGTTTCGCCAGGCTTTCCGGTGGATCCGCGGAAGCTGACAACGAAAGGGTCATCCGCCAGGCGCCTGCAGACATCGTTGTTGAAGCCACATTCACGAACCCCCATGACGGAGAGCCGGCCGTTTCCCATTGCCGCTGGGCGCTCGAGAGCAGCAAGCATATTGTAACCACCAATAAGGGTCCGGTGGCGCTTGCAGCCGCCGACCTCAAGGCGCTGGCTGGTCGTAACCGGATCCATTTCGAGTATGAGGGGGCCGTCATGAGCGGAACACCCGTCATACGCCTGGCGAAGAACGCACTTGCCGGGGCTGGTCTCGGTGGATTTGAAGGCATCCTCAACGGCACCTCGAACTTCGTCCTCGGTCGCATGGAGGCTGGGCTCGGTTTTACCGAGGCGGTTCAAGAGGCGCAGGCGCTTGGTTACGCCGAGGCCGATCCGACCGCTGATGTTGAAGGCTACGACGTTCGTCTCAAGGTAGTCATTCTGGCAAATGAACTGCTGGGCGCAGTGCTCAAACCGGCTGATGTCTCTTGTGAAGGAATTTCCGCGCTCACCACCGTGGACATCGAGGCAGCCGCCAAAGAGGGATACCGGTGGAAGCTGATCGGTTCAGCAGCGCGTCTCGAGAATGGTAGCGTCGAGGCATCGGTCGCGCCGCGCCGTCTGCCGTTCGCGCACCCGCTCGCGGGAGTGAGTGGCGCTATAAACGCGGTCTCCTTCACCACTGAGATGCTCGGTTCAGTAACGGTAACGGGTCCGGGAGCTGGCCGGATTGAGACCGCTTATGCTCTTCTCTCTGATATCATTGCTATCCACCGCTCAGCCTCGGCCGGTTCGATCAAGGAGGCCGCGGAATGACAAACGTCAAGCTTCAGGTTGCCCCGACTGCGGAATCGATCGACGTTTTCAATCCTTATGACGGCACGGTAGTCGGAAGCGTCAGAGCCAGCACGTCTGATGACGTTGTCGCCCTACTTGAACGTGCCAAGCGGGGGGCGGTGGTGTCGCGAACGCTGCCCAGGCATCGCCGGGCCGCCGTTCTTGAAGGAGCAGCGCGGCTCGTCTCGGAGCGTCTGGAGGATTTCGCTCGCACGATTGTCTGCGAGGCGGGCAAAACGATCACGCAGGCCCGCAAGGAAGCATCGCGTTGCGTGAACACGTTGAAGCTCTCTGCGGAGGAATCCAAGCGCAACGCCGGCGAGATCATTCCGTTCGACGCCTACGCGGGCTCCGAGGCGCGCCAAGGCTGGTTCACACGCGAACCGCTCGGAATCATTGCTGCCGTCACCCCCTACAATGATCCGTTGAACCTGGTTGCGCACAAGCTTGGCCCGGCAATCGCGGGCGGCAATTCGGTCCTTTTGAAGCCGTCGGAGCTCGCCCCGCTTTCCGCTCTCAAGCTGGTTGGGACGTTGATCGAAGCGGGGCTGCCAGAGGAAATCGTCACTGTCGCTGTCGGCGGCGCGGATCTCGGGCGCGCCATTGTCTCAGCCCGCGATGTCCGCATGGTGTCGTTCACCGGTGGCTTTGCGACCGGCGAGGCGATCACGCGTACGGCCGGTCTGAAAAAGCTCGCAATGGACCTTGGCGGCAATGCTCCGGTAATCGTCATGGCGGACAGCGACATTCAAAAGGCGGTGGATGGCTGCATTTCGGGCGCATACTGGGCCGCCGGCCAGAACTGCATCGGCACGCAACGCATTCTCGTTCAAGCCGCCTGCTATGAAGAGTTCCGAGGGGCATTTGTCGCCGGCACCAGCGGCCTTCGTGCTGGAGACCCGCGCCTTGAAAGTACCGATGTCGGCCCCATGATTTCCGCCGCCGCGGCCGAACGGACCGAAAAGGCCGTGGAAAGAGCTCTATCTGCTGGCGCAAAGCTACTCTGCGGCCATCGCCGCGAAGGGGCCATCTATCACCCAACCGTGCTTGAAGGCGTCCCGCGCGACAATTGTCTCTGGAAGGAGGAGGTTTTCGCACCAGTTGCGATCCTCGAGCACTTTGAGACGCTTGCGGACGCGATCCGACTGGCGAACGAACCGGACTACAGCCTGCACGCCGGCGTCTTCACCAACAATCTTGCCGTGGCCCTTGAGGCCGCAGCCGGTATCGAGGCCGGTGGAGTCATGATCAACGATTCCTCCGACTACCGGTTTGACGCCATGCCGTTCGGAGGCTTCAAGCACGGCAGTATGGGCCGCGAAGGCGTGCGCTTTGCCTATGAGGACATGACCCAACCCAAGGTGATCTGCATTAACGGACAGTGACGCGGAAAAGCGGCGGCGGCCAGCGGCATGCCGCGGAAAAAATCCTCAAAAAGATACGATTGTGCGGCAACGCCGCGCAAGCGATTGCTAAATTGCGCCCTAACAAGCCACGAAAAGTGGGGAACCAATGACAGCCAGCATTTCAGGCGCACTGCGCGTCGACGACGTACACAAGAGTTACGGAACCCACGAGGTGCTGAAAGGCGTTTCACTTGCCGCGGGCAAGGGGGATGTCGTCTCGCTGATCGGGTCGTCAGGATCCGGCAAGAGCACCTTCCTTCGCTGCATCAACTTTCTGGAGGTCCCGGACCGCGGCCGTTTCGTCATCAACGGTGAGGAAGTTCTGATGAAGACTGGATCGGCCGGTCGCGTACATCCTGCCAACTGGCGGCAAGTGGAGCGCATCCGGACCGGTCTCGGCATGGTTTTCCAGAGCTTCAATCTTTGGGCACACATGACTGTCCTTGAGAATGTCATCGAAGCGCCAGTCCACGTGCTCGGGATGAGCCGCAGG
Organism: Ensifer sp. SSB1; assembly: GCF_016652895.1. Lineage (NCBI taxonomy): Bacteria > Pseudomonadati > Pseudomonadota > Alphaproteobacteria > Hyphomicrobiales > Rhizobiaceae > Ensifer > Ensifer sp. SSB1. The sequence goes on along the minus strand of NZ_JAEPRP010000182.1, from coordinate 4,496 downwards.
CAGGCGACCGAGAAAGCTGAAGCGCTGCTGCATAGAGTTGGGCTCTACGAAAAACGCCACGTCTACCCCGCCTTCATGTCAGGTGGGCAGCAGCAGCGCGCATCAATAGCGCGGGCACTGTGCGTGGATCCGTCGGTGATGCTGTTTGACGAACCGACGTCAGCTCTTGATCCCGAACTCGTTGGTGAAGTCCTCAAGGTCATCCGAGATCTCGCGGAAGAAGGCCGTACGATGCTGCTCGTAACGCATGAGATGAAGTTCGCGCGCGACGTCTCAAGCCACGTGATGTTCCTGCATCAAGGCCGCGTCGAGGAAGAGGGAAAACCGGAGCAAATCTTTGGCGCTCCGATCAGCGCCCGGTGTCGCGAATTCACGAGCTCGTCACGCCATTGAGCGTGGCCGTGCACCAACCAATAACGAAAGGGAACTGACATGAAGACCGCAATTTACCTTATTGCCGGAGCAGCTCTTCTCGCCTCGGGTGCCGGCGCGAGTGCGGAAGTGCGCTTCGGCATCATGAACGAAGCCTATCCGCCGTTCTTTACCAAGGACGCGTCGGGCAAATGGATCGGCTGGGAAATCGATCTGATGGATGCGATCTGTGCCGAAATGAAGGAAAGCTGCTCGGTCGTTGACATGTCTTGGGATGGGCTTATTCCCGGTCTTCAGTCAAAGAAATTCGACGTCATCTGGTCTTCCATGTCGATCACGGATGAACGCAAGAAAACAATCGCCTTCACGAACAAGTACTACAACACACCAAGCAAACTGATCGGTGCACAAGACGGCATAAGCGGTACCACCGCCAATGACGTCGCCGGCAAAACGATTGCCATCCAGGTATCCACGGTCCAGACCGAATACTACAAGAAGCACTTTGCGAGCGTGGCCGACGAGAAGACATATGCCACGCTGGATGAGGCTTTCCAGGACCTCTCAGTCGGCCGCGTCGACTACGTGTTCGGCGACTCCATTCCGCTGATGACATTCCTTGGATCGGATTTTGGCAAGGATTGTTGCGAGGACAAGGGTAATGTCCAGGATGACCCTGATGTTCTGGGGCAAGGAATCGGCGGCGGATTGCGCAAAGAAGATGTCGAGCTGCTCGCCAGGTTAAACGCCGCTATCGCAGCCATTCGAGCTAACGGAAAATACGCCGAGATTTCCAAGAAGTATTTCAACTTCGATCCCTACGGCGAATAGCCGACGTAGCGGGCGTCAAGGCGACCCGCTGTTCCGCCGATTGCACCCTCTCAACGACAAAGCGTTCGAGCCCAATGATCCTGCTCGGACGCCGCGGAGCTGTTGTTCATGCAGACAAGCTTATCCATTTTCGAACTGCTTTCGCCCAGCCCACCGGGATGGGGCGGGGTGCTGCTTTCGGGCGCGGCCTCGACTGTTATGATTTCGCTCGGAGCGTATGTGGTCGGCATATTGATCGGGCTCGCGGCTGCGGCTGGCAAACTCAAGGGGAGCCGTGCTGTCGCCACCTTGCTTGATCTTTATACGACGGCCGTGCGCGCCATCCCGGAACTGATCCTGATCATTGGCCTCTATTATGCCGGGACGGATGGCATCAACAGGCTGCTTTCCGCACTCGGCTTCCCGCCAATCGAAATCAACGGCTTCCTCGCCGCTGTTCTTGTGCTCGGGGTCGTGCAGGGCGCCTACATGACCGAGGTGCTGCGCGGTGCAATCCTTGCCATTCCCGCGGGCCAGATCGAAGCCGCGAGCGCCTTCGGCATGCGACCCTGGCTGCGCTTCCGTCGGATCGTTCTGCCGGCGTTAATGCCCAATGCAATCCCCGGCATGGCCAATCTCTGGATGTCGGTCACCAAGGACAGTGCGTTGATCGCCGTTGTCGGCTATCAGGAACTGGCGCTTGCAACACGTCTCGCCGCTGGAAACACCAAACATTATTTCCTGTTCTTCCTTGCCGCTGCCGCAATCTATCTGGCGATCACGGTCGCCTCCAATGTCGTGATCGCTAGCCTGGAGACCCATTTCCGGCGCGGGCAGGCAAGACCAGCCTGAGGAGACGCACAATGGATTTTTCTTGGGTCTCCAATTATTGGCCGCTCATTGCCGCAGGCGCGTTACAGACGATACTTCTGCTCTTCATTTCGGTCAGTCTCGGCTTCGTTCTGGCGATCGGCCTTGCGCTCGCGCAAGTGAGCGGTCCCCATTGGCTGCGATGGTGCGCAAAAGCCTACTGCACGTGCTTGCGTGGTACGCCCCTGCTCATCCAATTGTGGCTGCTCTACTACGGCGTCGGGTCTTTGCTGCCTATGATCCCCGGCCTGCGCTCAAGCTACCTTTGGCCGATTGTGCGCGAGGGTTTCTTCTTCGCGGCGGTGAGCTTCACGCTGAATTACGCGGCCTACGAGGCGGAGGTGCTGCGCGGCGCGTTGCTCGCCGTTCCGAAGGGAGAACTGGAAGCCGGACGCGCCTTCGGCATGACGCGATGGACCCTTTTGCGGCGAATATGGCTGCCGCGGGCGATCCGCATCGCCCTGCCGACGATCGCCGGCGAGGTGGTGCTCCAGCTGAAGGCGACACCGCTCGCCTTCACCGTCACCGTGATGGATCTCTATGCCGTCGCCTACAAGATCAGGCAGGACACGCTGCTCGTCTACGAGCCTCTGGTCGTCGTCACCGTCTTCTATGTCTGCCTCACCCTCATCATCACGCGCGCCTTCCGCATCGTCGAGATGCAGGTGCCGATACGGCGCTGACGCCGCCGGTAGAAGTTAAACGGAGATCGCGATGTTTAAAGGATCGATCACGGCGCTTGTCACGCCGTTTCAAGACGGGAAGGTTGATGAAGAGGCCTTCCGATCGCTCGTCGATTGGCAGATTGCCGAAGGCACCCACGGTCTCGTCCCGTGCGGAACGACCGGAGAGAGCCCGACCCTTTCACACGCCGAGCACAAGCGCGTGGTTGAACTGACTGTGGAGATCGCAAGGGGACGGATCCCGGTGATCGCGGGCGCGGGATCCAACAGCACTGACGAGGCGATCGAATTTTCACGGCACGCGCAGGCAGCGGGCGCCGATGCTTTGCTTATCGTCGCGCCCTATTACAACAAACCGACGCAAGAGGGGCTCTACCAGCATTTCCGCGCCATTGACGCGGCGGTGTCCATTCCGATCATTGCATACAACATACCGCCGCGCAGCGTCATCGACGTCTCCGTGGACACGCTTGCCCGTCTGGCACGGGATTGCCGAAACATAATCGGCGTCAAGGATGCCACCGCCAATCTCCTGCGTCCTTCGTTGGAACGCATGGCCTGCGGTCGAGAATTCAATCTGCTATCGGGCGAGGACGGCACAGCCATTGGCTACATGGCGCATGGTGGACACGGCTGCATATCCGTGACCGCAAATGTCGCGCCGCGACTTTGTGCGGAGTTCCAATCCGCGTGCCTTGCGGGTGATTTCCGTCGCGCGCTCGAGTTTCACGACCGCCTGATGCCACTGCACCGCGCGCTTTTCCTGGAAACAAACCCGGCGGGTCCGAAATATGCCCTCTGGCGCCAGGGGCGCATGCACCGGTAGGTACGCATGCCGCTCGTGACGGTGACCCCCGCTGTGGAGGCGGAAATCGATCATGCCCTGCGGCATGCCGGTCTTTTGGTCTGATCCGCCGATCTCGCGACTAGACCGTTTTACGCAGCACCGGGATGCGCGGCGAAAACGACGCCACCTTCCCTAGTCAGGGACTGAGTGCCCAGGAGGATACTGAGATGGTAACAAGACACCCAGCCTTTTTGGAGCACGAGCCGCACGCGAATATGCGCATGCCCGGCGCAGCAACGGGTCTCAGTCCCGAAACCCTCGCACTGACCGGCGGGCTCGTCATCGATCCCTCGACGAAGGCCATCGCCCCCAACGTTTCCATGTCCGTCAACAATGTGTTGACACCCGGTGACGGAGCTTTTTCCGCGGATGGGGTCGACGATCTGACCGCGCTGCCGTTCCTCTACGCGCGCTGGACCAATCCGACGGTGCGGCAGCTGGAGCAGCGGCTTGCCACACTCGAAGCCGCCGATGACGCGGTTGCCACGGCAACGGGCGTTGCGGCAATTGGCGCAACGTTCCTTACCTTCTTGAAGAAGGGCGACCACCTGATTGTGAGCGACGTTTGCTACGCCGGCGCCAACGAACTTGCCCGGCGCATATTGCCGGACTACGGCATTGAGGTGACGCCGGTGAACATGTCGCGCGCCGAGGAGGTTGCCGCCGCATTCCAGCCCAATACCAGGCTCGTCCACTGCGAAAGTCCGTGCAATCCGATCCTGCGGCTGACCGATCTTGCCGCCATCGCCGGCCTTGCGCAAAGGCACGGTGCTCTGATGTCGGTCGATTCAACGCTGGCCACTCCTGTGGCCACGCAGCCGCTGACACTCGGAGCCGATCTCGTCATCCATTCCCTGACGAAGTTTATCAACGGGCACGGCGATGCATTGGGCGGGGTCGTTTGCGGACGCAAG
>NZ_JAEPRP010000014.1:0-68447 GCF_016652895.1 Ensifer sp. SSB1 | reverse complement strand
TCCGGCCTATGACGAAGCCTTCGACGGGTTTGCAGCACCCGAAGTGCGCGGCAACCCGAAGGCGCGCCAGGCCTGGGCGGTGGAACAGGTCAAGCTGGCGCTGACCGCCTCGAAGAACCTCGGCCTGAATGCCATGGCCAGCTTCTCCGGCGCGCTCGCCTGGCCCTTCGTCTATCCCTGGCCGCAGCGGCCGGCCGGTCTCGTCGAGGCCGCCTTCGATGAACTGGCGAGGCGCTGGAAGCCGATCCTCGACCATGCCGAGGAAAACGGCGTCGACATCTGCTACGAGATCCACCCGGGCGAGGACCTGCACGACGGCATCACCTACGAGATGTTCCTGGAGCGCACCGGTAACCATGCCCGCGCCTGCATGCTCTACGATCCCTCGCACTACGTGCTGCAGTGCCTCGACTATCTCGACAACATCGACATCTACAAGGACCGCATCCGCATGTTCCACGTCAAGGATGCGGAGTTCAACCCGACCGGGCGCCAGGGCGTCTATGGCGGCTACCAGGGCTGGGTCAACCGCGCCGGCCGCTTCCGTTCGCTCGGCGATGGCCAGGTGGATTTCGGCGCAGTGTTTTCGAAGATGGCCGCCAATGATTTCGCCGGTTGGGCGGTGGTCGAATGGGAGTGCGCGCTGAAGCATCCCGAAGACGGTGCGCGCGAGGGTGCCGACTTCGTCAAGCACCACATCATCCGCGTCACCGAGAAGGCGTTCGACGATTTCGCCGGTGCAGGTACGGACGATGCCGCCAACCGGCGGATGCTGGGGATTTGAGGCAAGGTTGAGCCCTCACGGGGTTCGTGGCTAGCACCTCACTCTAACCTTCTCCCCGCAAGCGGGAAGAAGGTGCCGGCAGGCGCATGAGGGGCTAGGCCCTTACCGTGCGGATGAGGGGCGGCCCTTGCGCCAAGAAACAAACAAGCGAACGACACGGAAACAGGGGAGAATATTATGGCAATCGAAGGAACGAGCGAGAAGCGCGAGCGCCGCATCCGACTTGGCATGGTAGGCGGCGGCTCTGGCGCCTTCATCGGCGCGGTGCACCGCATCGCAGCCCGGCTCGACGATCACTATGAGCTGGTGGCCGGCGCGCTGTCGTCGACGCCGGAAAAGGCGGAAAGCTCGGGCCGCGAACTCGGGCTCGACCCGTCGCGGGTCTATTCCGACTTCAAGCAGATGGCGATCCGCGAGGCGAAGCTGAAGGACGGTATCGAGGCGGTGGCGATCGTCACGCCGAACCACGTGCACTACGCCGCGGCCAAGGAATTCCTGAAGCGCGGCATCCACGTGATCTGCGACAAGCCGCTGACCTCGACGCTTGGCGATGCCAAGAAGCTGAAGAAGGCGGCGGACGACAGCGATGCGCTGTTCGTGCTGACGCACAACTACACCGGCTATCCGATGGTACGGCAGGCGCGCGAGATGGTCGCCAATGGCGAGATCGGCGCGGTGCGGCTGGTGCAGATGGAATATCCGCAGGACTGGCTGACGGAAAACATCGAACAGTCCGGCCAGAAGCAGGCGGCCTGGCGCACCGATCCGGCGCGCTCGGGTGCCGGCGGCTCGACCGGCGATATCGGCACGCATGCCTACAATCTCGGTGCCTTCGTGTCCGGCCTCGAACTCGAAGAACTCGCTGCTGATCTCGACAGCTTCGTTGGCGGTCGCCAGCTCGACGACAATGCCCATGTGATGATGCGCTTCAAGGCAAAGGACGGTGAGCGCGCCAAGGGTCTGCTGTGGTGCAGCCAGGTGGCGCCCGGTCACGAAAACGGTCTGATGGTGCGCGTCTACGGCACCAAGGGCGGGCTCGAATGGACGCAGAAGGATCCGAACTATCTCTGGTACACGCCATTCGGCGAACCGAAGCGTCTCCTGACCCGGGCGGGTGCCGGAGCGGGGGCTGCCGCCAACCGCGTCAGCCGCATTCCGTCCGGTCATCCGGAAGGTTATCTCGAAGGCTTCGCCAACATCTACACGGAAGCAGCGCGTGCCATCTTTGCCAAGCGCAAGGGCGAAAAGATCGATCCGGCCGTCACCTATCCGACCATCGATGATGGCATGAAGGGCATGGTCTTCGTCGATGCCTGCGTCCAGTCATCCAAACGAAATGGGGCATGGGTAAAAGTATAGCCACAGGCCGATACCGGCGAAAGGGCGGGGCTTTCCCGCCCTTTTTCGCGAGTTGACATTTGCCGGCATGGTTCTAGGTCGGCCGATGACAAGACTGAAAACGAAAAGGCCCCACTGCCGGTGGGGCCGGAACGAGACGAGACAGAGAGATGACCGATCCCAAGATCCTGGCACAGCGCTTCCCGGGCGATTTCGTATTCGGGGTGGCGACGGCCTCCTTCCAGATCGAAGGCGCCACCAAGGCCGACGGGCGCAAGCCGTCGATCTGGGACGCCTTTTCCAACATGCCGGGGCGTGTCTTCGGGCGTCACAATGGCGACGTCGCCTGCGACCACTACAACAGGCTGGAAGACGATCTGGACCTGATCAAGAGCCTCGGGGTCGATGCCTATCGGTTCTCCATTGCCTGGCCGCGGATCATTCCGGAAGGGACCGGTCCGATCAACGAAAAGGGTCTCGACTTCTACGACCGCCTCGTCGACGGGCTGAAGGTGCGCAACATCAAGGCCTTCGCGACGCTCTATCACTGGGACCTGCCGCTAGCGCTGATGGGTGATGGCGGCTGGACGGCGCGCACGACGGCCTATGCCTTCCAGCGCTACGCCAAGACCGTGATCGCCCGCCTCGGCGACCGGCTCGATGCAGTTGCGACCTTCAACGAGCCCTGGTGCTCGGTTTGGCTCAGCCATCTCTACGGCATCCATGCGCCGGGCGAGCGCAACATGGACGCAGCCCTGCACGCGCTGCACTTTACCAATCTGGCGCATGGCCTCGGCGTCGACGCCATCCGCTCCGAGCGGGCCAACCTGACCGCTGGCATCGTCATCAATGCCCATTCGGTCTATCCGGGCAGCGACAGCAAGGCCGACAAGGCAGCCGCCGATCGTGCTTTCGACTTCCACAATGGCGTCTTCTTCGGCCCGATCTTTAAGGGGGAGTACCCCGACAGCTTCATGAGCGCGCTCGGGCACCGCATGCCGGCGATCGAAGACGGTGACATGGAGACGATCTCCCGGCCGCTCGACTGGTGGGGGCTCAACTACTACACGCCGATGCGGGTCAGCAACGATCCGGCCAAGGGCGCAGAGTACCCGGCGACCATCAATGCGAAGCCGGTGAGCGAGGTGAAGACGGATATCGGCTGGGAAGTCTATGCTCCAGCGCTCGGCAGCCTCGTCAAGACGCTGAACGCAAGGTACGAGCTGCCCGATTGCTACATCACCGAGAACGGCGCCTGCTACAACATGGGCGTCGAGAACGGTGTCGTCGACGATCAGCCGCGGCTCGACTACATCGCCGATCATCTGTCGGTGACCGCAGATCTGATCGCCGAGGGTTATCCGATGCGCGGCTATTTCGCCTGGAGCCTAATGGACAATTTCGAATGGGCCGAAGGTTACAAGATGCGCTTCGGCATCGTGCATGTCGACTACGACACCCAGGTGCGCACCATCAAGAAGAGCGGCCACTGGTACCAGGCGCTGGCCGAAGAGTTTCCCAAGGGCAACCACGTCTGACGATCGGGCGAGCGGGTTCAGCCCGCCCGGTGCTGCCCCCGGTGCTGTGCCATCTCACCGACGAACCGGCAGCACCTCAAGGCTCTGCCGGTCGAGCTGGGCCAGCACTTCCTTGAAGCCGTAACGCGGCTTCCATTCGAGTTTTTCGATCGCCGCGCTCGGGTCGTACACCCGGTCGATGGTTGCCGGCAGCGGCCAGTCGCGATCGGCGAAGGCTTGCGACAATCTTGGCGCGCGTTCACGCAAGAGCCCCGCCGCGTCCTCCGCCAGGCGGCGGCAATCGGTCGGAAGGAAGGGCGTCTCACCCGAAATGATGTAGCGCTGAAAGGCCGGGCCGCCATTGTCGAGCGCGGCCGCATGGGCGGCCGCGACGTCACGGACATCGATGCCGCGGTGCAGGCGGTAGCCCGCGACGCGATCGGCGGCCTCCGGGAAAGAGCGCGACATGCGCAGCACACGCACATGCAAAGCACGATCGGCGGCGTTTTCCAGCAGGGCTTCGGCCGCAAGCTTAGTGTGATGGTAGATGGTATGCGGCTTCGGCGGCGTTTCTTCGGTGATCCAGGCGCAGCCGCCTTCGGTGACCGCATGGCCGTAGAGTGCCGTCGTGCTGGTGAAGACGATGCGACCGACGCCGGCGGCCTGGGCTGCGGCGATTACCAGATGCGTGCCCATCACGTTGACGCGCTCGAATTCCTGGTCGGCAACCGCATCCACATGCGGCGCGTGCAGCGCAGCGGTATGGATCACCGCATCTGCACCCTCCATGACACGCTCCAGCAACTCGCCGTCGACGAGATCGCCGACAATTGCCGTCGTGCCGAAGGGCGCGCGGTCGATGCCGATGACATCATGGTCGGCAGCGGCGAGTGCGTTATAGATGGCCCGGCCGATGCGGCCGGAACTCCCGGTCAAGACGATGCGCATTTCTTACCTCGTAACCCTGTTGCTGCCCGTTAGCATGAAATTCGGTCGGGTGCAGTCGGTTCGAACAAGGATATCCAAGCTGACGATCTGCCGGATCTTGGCACGCCGGAGAGCAAAAGAGCATGGTTTTGCCAATCCTCTGCCTATTGCGGAAAATCATGCCTGTGAAATCCACCGGTAGTTCTCCATAAGAGCCGTAGATTATGTCGCATGCGGGCCATGCGGCGCAAAAGTTGAACTGACTGGTTGCTTGATGCTAGAGAAGTGCTCCCTGTTCCGAATGCGTTGTCGAATGTCGGCCTGACCGGACGCGCCTTCCATCCCGGCTTCCCCCGGGATCATGAGATTTGAACACCCGAGAGCACCTATGTACCCGCACATTCCGACTGCGCCTCTTTCGGGGGCACCCGAACGATGAGCGTTTCAGCCTTGAAAGCCACGCCATCGGCTGACGCGGCCGTCGTTTTCGACGGCGTTTCCAAACATTTTCCCGCCTCCGGCAACAGCGGCGCCTTCACCGCGCTCGATACCGTTTCGCTGACTGTCGATCGGGGCTCTATCACCGGCATCATCGGCCGGTCCGGCGCCGGCAAGTCGACGCTGATCCGGCTGGTCAACGGGCTTGAGAAACCGAGCAGCGGCAAGGTTCTGGTCGATGGCGTTGATGTCGGCGCACTCGACGAGGCGTCGCTGCGCACGCTTCGCCGCTCCGTCGGCATGATCTTCCAGCATTTCAACCTGCTCTCCTCGCGCACCGTGTTCGGCAATGTTGCACTGCCGCTCGAAATCGCGGGCATGGACAAGCGCGCCATCGAACAGCGCGTGCTGCCGCTGCTCGATCTCGTCGGCCTCGCCGACAAGCACGGGCGCTATCCGGCTGAGCTGTCGGGCGGCCAGAAGCAGCGCATCGGCATCGCCCGCGCGCTTGCGACCGAGCCGAAGCTCTTGCTCTCCGACGAGGCGACCTCGGCGCTCGATCCGGAAACGACGCAGTCGATCCTGGAGCTCCTGAAGCGCATCAATGCGGACCTCGGCCTGACGGTGCTGCTCATCACCCATGAGATGGAAGTGGTGAAGGCGGTGACCTCCGATGTCGCGGTCATCGATCACGGCCGCATCGTCGAGCGCGGCCACACCTTCGATGTCTTCACCCATCCGAAGCACGAAACGACGCGGGCGCTGCTTTCCGGCCTGCCGGGCTCGAAGCTTCCCGACGCGGTCGCCCGCGCCTTGAAGCCGGCGCCGGCTGCCGGCGATCGCGCCGTCGTGCGGCTCACCTTCTTCGGTGCGGCTGCAGAAAAGCCGTTGATCTCGCAGCTGATCAAGTCTGTCGGTGCTGAGGTCAACATCATCGCCGGCACGATCGACGAGATCGGCGGCGCGCCCTATGGCTCGCTGGTCGTCGCCTATGGCGCGGATCCGGAGACCTCCGGCCGTGCCGAACGCTTCTTTACCGAAAATGGTCTGGTCACGGAGGTGCTCGGCTATGTCGCCTGATCTTCTCCTGCGCATCGGCGGCGCGACCGTCGACACGATCTACATGGTCGCCATCGCCGGCTTGATCGGCTCGCTGATCGGCGGGCCAATCGGCATCTTCCTCGCCACCAGCGGCAAGGGCGAGCTTTTCCCGGCGCCGACGCTGAACCGCATCATCGGGCTGATCGTCAACGCCACGCGCTCGACGCCGTTCATCATCCTCGTCGTCGCGATCATCCCCTTCACCCGGCTCTTGACCGGCACGTCGATCGGCACAAAGGCCGCGATCGTGCCCTTGACGATCGCGACCATTCCCTTCGTTGCGCGTCTGGTGGAAGCGGCGATCCGCGAGATCGACAAGGGGCTGATCGAGGCAGCGCGCGCCATGGGCGCGACCCCGATGCAGATCGTCTTCAAGGTGCTGCTTGCCGAAGCGCGGCCGGCGCTGACGCTGGCGCTCACCATGACTGCCGTCAGCCTCATTGGCTATTCGGCCATGGTCGGCGCCGTCGGCGGCGGCGGGCTCGGCGACCTCGGTATCCGCTACGGCTACCAGCGCTTCATGCCCGACGTGATGCTCGTCGTCGTCATCGTGCTGATCGTGCTGGTGCAGCTCGTCCAGAGCGCCGGCGACGGGCTGGCGCGACGCTTCGACAAGAAGAACCGCAAGACCTGACTTCCTCCCAAGACTGAACGTGAACCAAGGAGACATCCATGAAGAAGCTCATCATCGCAGCGGCGATTGCCGCTCTTTCCGCCGGCACGGCGCTCGCTGAGACCATCAAGGTCGGCGTAACGCCGGGCGAACATGCCCAGATCATGGAGAAGGTGAAGGAAATCGCGGCACCCAAGGGTCTCGACATCGAGATCCTCGAGTTCTCCGACTACGTTGTTCCGAACCAGGCCCTGGCCGATGGCGACCTCAACGCCAACTCGTTCCAGCACCAGCCCTATCTCGACAACCAGATCGCCGATCGTGGCTTCGACATCGTCAGCGTTGGCACCACCATCACCACGCCGATGGGCGTCTATTCACAGAAGGTGAAGAGCCTCGACGAACTCCAGGACGGCGCCACGATCGCCATCCCGAACGACCCGACCAATGGCGGCCGCGCGCTGCTCGTTCTCGCGTCGAAGGGCCTGATCAAGGTCAAGGAAGAGGTTGGCCTCAAGGTGACGCCGGCCGACATCACCGAGAACCCGAAGAACATCACCTTCGCCGAGCTCGATGCGGCGCAGCTGCCGCGCTCGCTCCAGGACGTTGATGCGGCTGTCATCAACACCAACTACGCGATGGAAGCCGGCCTGCATCCGAAGAAGGATGCAATCGCGATCGAAAGCGAGAAGTCGCCCTACGCCAACGTCATTGCCGTCCGCAAGGCCGACAAGGATGCACCGTGGGTGAAGACGCTGGTCGAATCCTACCACGACGAAAAGGTGCGTGCGTTCATCAACGACACCTTCAAGGGCGCGCTGATCCCGAGCTGGTAAGCATCTCTGCCTAAGCAATCCATCGACCGCGCGCCGCACCCCGGCGCGCGGTTTTTCTTTGACCGCAAGACCCGCTTGGCTATCCTCCTGTCACTTCGAGGAGGATGGAACATGAGTGCGATGAAGGGCGGGTGTCTCTGCGGTGCGATCCGGTATGAGCTGAAGTCTCAACCTCTCTATTCCGGCTTCTGCCATTGCCGCGATTGCCAGCGCGCGACCGGAACCGGTCATTGCTGCTACATGATCTTCGACCGCGCCGATGTGACGATGTCGGGGGCGGGCCGCGGTTATGAGACGCGCGCCGAAAACGGCAATCCATCCGTTCGCTATTTCTGCGAAACCTGCGGCAGCCAGGTCTACGGCTCCGGCCCGCCAGAGGATCCACGCCTGTCGGTCTATGCCGGGACGCTCGACGACCCCTCGGTGTTTCGTCCGACCGATGCGATCTTCACCCGCAGTCGCCATGAATGGGACCGCAGTGCATTGGCACTTGAGGAATGCGAAGCGTTGCCGGGTTGAGTTTGCCCCTCATCCTAGCCCTCTCCCCGCAAGCGGGGCGAGGGGACGTGCCTTCGAGCGGCCGTCACGAGCGGGCCTTCGAGCCCGTCTGATGTGGTATTCCGCGAACTGGAGCTTGGTCACTGGCTGGGGCGGCGCTGCGAGTCTCCTTCGCTCCGCTTGCGGGGAGAAGGTGCCGGCAGGCGGATGAGGGGCTTTCTCGGCGAAAAAAGTCAGCTGCCGAGGTGGCGCTCGCCACGCTTCTTGGCCAGCAGGATCTGGCGCTGGCGCTGGCGGTAGCGTTCCCGGTCCTCGTCGGTGCGGACCTCGTGGCAATGGATGCAGGAGACGCCTTCCTCGTGGTGCGGCGACAGGAGGTCGGCCGGGGTCAGCGGCTGGCGGCAGGCGTGGCAGAGCGTGTGCTCGCCTTCTTCGAGGCCATGGGTGACGGAGACACGATCGTCGAAGACGAAGCAGGCGCCTTCCCACAGGCTTTCTTCCTGCGGCACTTCCTCGAGATATTTCAGGATGCCGCCCTTGAGGTGGTAGACCTCGTCGAAGCCCTGCTCCTTCATGAAGGCGGTCGCCTTCTCGCAGCGGATGCCGCCGGTGCAGTACATGGCGATCTTCGGCTTGTTGTGCAGGCCGGTGTTGTTGCGCACCCAGTCGGGGAACTCGCGGAAGGTCTTGGTCTGCGGATCGACCGCACCCTTGAAGATGCCGATGGCCGTCTCGTAGTCGTTGCGCGTGTCTATGACGATCGTTTCGGGATCGGAGATCAGCGCGTTCCAATCCTTCGGATCGACATAGGTGCCGACGATCTTGTTGGGGTCGATGTTCTCGACGCCCATGGTGACGATTTCCTTCTTCAGCCGCACCTTCATGCGCAGGAACGGCATGGAGGACGCCCGGCTCTCCTTGTGCTCCAAGGCCGCCAACTCCGGCTGCGCCCGCAAGTAGTCCAGCACGACGGTGATGCCGGCGTCGGTGCCGGCGATCGTGCCGTTGATGCCCTCATGGGCGAGCAGCAATGTGCCCTTGACGCCGTTTTCGTCGCAGACGGCCTGCAGCGGTTCGCGGAATTCGGCGAAGCGCGGGAAGCTTGCGAAATGATAGAGCGCGGCGACCAGAAACTGGCCATGCGTCTCGCCATGGGTCTGGGCGCGCGGGGTGGTGGAAATGTCGGTCATGGCCGCTGCAAATACAGCTTTCGCGGCGCAAGCGCAATCGCGGCGGGCGGGAGGGGGCACTCTGTCGCGCTTTGGGTCGTTAGGCTGAGCCGCCTCGTCAGCGGGTGGCGTCGAGCCAGAGCAGCCGGATCGTCCGGCTTTCCTCGTCGGGCCGCTCCTGGAAGACCGTCGCTGCCACCGCCAATGCTTCGTCGCGCAAGGTTTCCTGCCGCGCAATGACGGCGGCGATGAGGTGGGCCTGATCCTGGCTGTTGCCGGCCAGTGCCGGATCTTCGTTGACGAGCTGGATCATGACGGCGAGATCGTTGAGGTGGCCGAGCGTGTCGACCAGCATCTTGGCCTCGTTGCGCTTGGCCTGCATGGCAGACGGCCAGGTCTCGCGCATCAGCCCCAGATGCATGCGGTAATCCTGTGCCCGCTTGCGCAATTCGTGGAAGGGATCCGCATCCGTGCTCGCACCGCAAGCCTCCTTGGCGCGGGCGGCGCGCTTGAGTGTCCGTCGCCAGCCTTTCGTCAGCCGCGCCGCGGTCTTGCTGCGTCGATCGTCGAACGACACATGCGCCAGTGCCTGCAGCGCCTGTTCGCAATTGACGATGGTGCCGGCGACGCGATCCTCGATATCGGTCTCGCGGGCGGCGATGCGGTCGCGACGGGTCGTCAGCCGTTCGCAGACATGGGTGAGGGCGCGTTCTTCCTCTTCGTTGCATGCTGCTGCCCTTAGATAATGGGCGTTTTCGACGAGAGCGGCGGCGTCGCGGACGATCGAGAGATTGCGGGCCATCTCGCGAATGCGGGCGTTCTCTTGCTTCTGGAACTGCGGCGCGTCGGCGGCGACAAATCGATAGAGCGAGCGCAGACGCTTGAAGTTCTTGCGGGCCTCATGGATGGCCTCGTGCAGGCCGCCAGGGCGGTCCTCGAGGGTCATGACCGCCTGGGTGAGCTGCTCGGCTGCGATGGCGCGAAAGTCGTCGGTGAACGGCCGTCCGGGCCGGAAGGCATAGGTCATGATTGGGGTTCCATCAGCCCCTCTGTGGCCAGCGACTGATTGGAGTAGCGGCGGTCGCCGGTCACTTCGCGGCCGATCCAGTTGGGGAGTGCCGGCATATCCGTCTCGCGCTTCATCTCCACTTCGGCGACGATCAGGCCCTTCAGCGCACCCTCGTAGACATCCACTTCCCAGACGAAGCCCTTGTGCGGCACGCGGTAGCGCCGCTTTTCGATGACGATGCCGACCGCCTGTGTCAGCATCTCGCGGGCATCATCCAGCGGTACGTCGTATTCATATTCGTTTCTGACGAGCGCCGACTTACCGATCTTGATGGTAAGACGCGCCCACTTGTTGCCATGGATACGCACGCGCAGCGAGCGGTCGTCCATGGTCACGACATAGGCTTGCCGGAGGTCTATGCCCTTGTCCGCATGCTCTCGCCACCCGTCGGAAGCGACCAGAAACTTGCGTTCTATTTCCTTCGCCATGGATAATCCGCCATTTCGATAGGCTTGCGGTCATCAAACTATCGCTTTCGTGTGAAGGCTCAAGTCATCTCTTTGTTGTAGGTAATATTTTATCTTCGACTTACATGAGAATGCCGCACACTTGCGCCCTTGGGTCTCGACAACCGGTGACCGGCGGAGTATGCGGAGGGCATATTCAATCGTTTTAAAAAGGACGATCGGCATGAGCGCGAAAACCGACAGGCTTCTTTCCACCCTCAAATTGCAGCCGGTCGTTCCGGTCCTCGTGATCGACGACGTCGCGACCGCCGTGCCGCTGGCGCGCGCTCTGGTTGCCGGTGGGTTGAGGGCGATCGAGATCACGCTGCGCACGCCTGCAGCACTCGAAGCGATCAGTGCGGTTGCCAACGAAGTCGAAGGTGCCGTTGCCGGTGCCGGCACGATCCTCAACGCCGCGCAGTTCGAAGCGGCGATCGAGGCCGGCTCGAAGTTCATCGTCAGCCCCGGCACGACGCAGGAACTGATCGACGTCGCCAACGACCACGAAGTGCCGCTGCTGCCGGGCGCTGCAACGGCCAGCGAAGTCATGGGACTGCGTGAAGAAGGCTACGAGGTCATGAAGTTCTTTCCGGCGGAACAGGCCGGAGGCGCAGCCTATCTCAAATCGTTGTCCTCTCCGCTCGCCGGCACGCTCTTCTGCCCGACCGGCGGGATCTCACTGTCCAACGCGCGCGACTATCTGACGCTGCCGAACGTCGTCTGCGTCGGCGGCTCCTGGGTCGCGCCGAAGGAACTGGTCGCCAAGGGAGACTGGGCCGGCATCACAAAGCTTGCGGCCGAAGCCTTCGCGCTCAAGGGCTGAGCAGGAAGAAACGGCTGCATTCATTTAGAGGCCGGGCCAAAGCCCGGCCTTTTTTGTTGGTCGCTCGTCTCCCGCGCGAGTTTGTATTTCCGCTGCAACGTTCCTATGTCTCATTCCATTCGACGGCGCGGTCGCGGGCGGCGCGCCGCTTCGTTCGTCCTCATACGCCCGGTACCGACAAGGAGCGAAACCCGATGTTCGACGCGAAGAAATTGCTGGATCAGTTTCTGGGATCGCAGGTGCCCGGTGCCGGCGGCACGGTGCGCGACCGCGCGACCCAGGCGACGCAGCTTGCCAAGGACAACCCGCTGGCGACCGGCGCCATCGCTGCTGTCCTGCTCGGCACCAAGTCGGGTCGCCAGCTTGCCGGCAATGCAGCCGTGCTCGGCGGTCTCGCTGCGATCGCGGGGCTCGGTTACCAGGCCTACAAGAACTATCAGGCCGGCAACACGCCGGGCGGCGCAACGGTCGCCAAGGGCGAACCGGAACTCCTGCCGCCCCCGGCCGATTCCGGCTTCGCCTCGGCTCCAGAGGCCGTCAGCCACGATTTCGCGCTGACGCTGGTGCGGGCGATGATCGCCGCCTCGCGCGCCGACGGCCATATCGACGAGACCGAGCGCCAGCACATCATGGACAAGCTGTCGGTTTCCGGCCTTTCGGCCGATGCCGCCGCCTTCCTGGAGAGCGAGCTTGCCAACCCTGTCGATATCGACGCGATCGTCGGCGCGGCAAAGACGGAGGAAGAGCGTGTCGAGGTCTATACCGCCTCGCGCCTGACGATCGAGCCGGAAACACGCGCCGAGCGCGGCTATCTCGACCTGCTCGCCGGCCGCCTCGGCCTTCCGGACGCACTGGTCGATCATATCGAGGCGACGGTCTCGGCTGCGAAGGTGCCGACCACGGCCTGACAAACCGTGCGACCCCGGATGGGGTCATCACCGATTTGAACTGAGTTCATAACCAGTTTGAATTTGTGTCGGCCGTTTCTCTGGCCTATGCCGGTGTAGCGAGGATTGGAGGAGCGGCCGATGCGTGATCTGAAGAACTGGAAAGGATGCCCGGCACCGAAGGGCGTCGCGCTCGAAGGACGTTTCGTCAAGCTCGAGGCCTATGAACGCGACCGGCACCTGCAGGACCTGTGGGACGGCCTCGGCGGCATGGCGATCAATCCGCTGCTGAAGTATTTCACGCAGCCCGATTTCAAAGGTATCGAAGATTTCGATGTCTGGCTGACCGCCGCGCAGGAGAAATCCGGCTGGGTCACTGAAGTGTTCCGCGATCAGGCGACCGGCATCGTCGTCGGCATGGCCAATTACATGCGTGCCGATCCTGCCAACGGTGTCGTCGAGGTCGGTGCCGTCGCCCATGGTGCCGCCATGGCGCGCTCGCCGCTGTCGACCGAGGTCCATTATCTGATGGCGAAACACGTCTTTGAGGATCTCGGTTATCGCCGCTACGAGTGGAAATGCCACAGCGAGAACATGGCCAGCCGCAACACGGCGGCGCGCCTCGGCTTCACCTTCGAGGGCATCTTCCGCCAACATATGATTTCCAAGGGCGAAAACCGCGATACGGCGTGGTTCTCGATGATCGACAGCGAATGGCCGCTGCTCAATGCCGCATTCGAAACCTGGCTCGCAGCTGATAATTTCGACGCGGATGGTCGCCAGAAACGGCGGCTTGAAGATATACGTGCGGACTTGGAGCGTCAGCCGTCCAGGTAAGTGCCGGACGCTCCGTCGCACCAGACAACAGCAGGGAAATCATGCAGAACAAGGAAAAGTCACCGGCGATCGCCGCTGCGATCATTCTCGTCGTCGCCGGCCTCGGCTTCTTCGTGCTGCCGTCGATCATGCTGAAGCTTGGCGACATCTCGCCCTGGCTTGCTGCCGCCTTTGGCGTGATCTTCGTGCTGGGCTTCTTCCTGCTCTTCTGGCTCAGGGCTCGCTACCAGCGCAAGCGCGGGCTGTAGCGGTCGCTACTTCTCAGGGCAGGCAAGCCTCAGCTCTGCAGCGCCGCGCCGAGCAGCACCAATCCAAGCAACAGAACCAGGGCCGCACCGGCGATCTCGATGCCGTTCGAGATACGGGCGGCGGCAGAGCCGCTTGACGCATAGCGCAGCGCAAAGCCTTTGGCGCTTACAGCCATGGTCGCGAGGATCGAGACGGTGATCGCGGTACCGATCGACATCGCAAAGACCGAGAGTACGCCGCCAAGATAGAGCCCGTTCAGGAGCGCGAAGGAAAGCACGATGAGCGCGCCGGAGCAGGGGCGCAGGCCGACGGCGATGACGGCCGACCAGGCTTCCCGGAGCGCGAAACGATCACCCCGAAGCATCGACGGATCGGGGGCGTGCGCATGCCCGCAGCTGGCGCAGACTTCGCCCGGGCCATGGCTGTGCCCATGGTGTCCACCGTGGTCGTGGTGATGATGGTGATCGTGATCGTGCGCGAGATGGATATGGCCGCCACCGGCGCCCGAGGCCACGGCGACCGGCCGCATCATGGAGCGCAGCTTGCGCAGCAACAGCCATCCGCCGAAAGCAGCGATCAGCGCGTAGCTGGCGATTTCCAGCCAGCGCGTTGCCGTGGTCATGTTGATCGACGTACCGCGCAGCAGCAGGTAGACGGCGCCGATCAGAAGGATCGCGACGATGCCCTGCAGGATCGACGAAAGGAACGACAGCATGACGCCGCGCTTGAGTTCCGTCTCGTTGGCGATCATGTAGGAGGAGATGACGGCCTTGCCATGGCCAGGGCCTGCGGCGTGAAGCACGCCATAGGTGAAGGAGAGCCCGACCAGCGACCAGAGCTGCCAGGGGTTTTCCCGCATGCCCTTCAGCGCGTTGGTCATCAGCCGGTAGAAGCCCTGCTGCTCCATGTTCACCCAGGCAAAGAAACCGCCGAGGAAACCGGTCGTCTTGAACGAAGGCTCGGCCGTGCCGATGCCGAGCGGCGATTGGGCGGCGGCGAGCGTTGCGGAGAGCGCCGTAACGATGAGCGCTGCCGTGACCAGACGTCCGATCCTGCGGGTGTTCAGCATGTGATCTCTATCCTGGTTGCAAAGAGCTTCGACATGTCCGTGCCGGTCGGGTCGCTCCAGAAGGCATCGGTCAGCGTGTCCTTGTTCTCGGCGAGAACCTCGTCGGCATCAGGGCGGACGACCTTGTGTTCGCAGGCGCTGATCTTGTCGCCGACGACGGTCAGGTCGTTGTCGGTCGGGAAATCCATCGCCGTATACATGGTCGGATCGTAGACGCCGAAGGAGAGTTTGCCCTTGAGCGGCATCGGCTCAGCCGGCTTGACGGCGAACATCATCAGGAGCTGGCCGTCCTTGTAGTCGACGGTGATGCTCTCCGGCTTGTTGACCTTGATGGTTTTGCCGTTGTCGAAGATCGTCGTGTAGTAATTGTACTCCGCGAGCGACTCCAGCACGGTCTGGCCGACTTCCGCCAGTTCATCCGGATCGAGCGTCGCATTCGAGTTCTTGTCGAAATCGAGCACGACGCTGGATGAAAACAGCTCGTCGAAGCGCCAGACGTTCCGGAGTTCGCTGACTTCGGCCTTGTCGTCTGAAACCACCTCGAGGCGCGCTTCCGCGAAGATGTGCGGATGGGCAAAGGCCAGCGACGGCGCAAGCAGGGTGGCAAGGCCGGCCATGACGAGGCGCTTGATTCTCATGAGGCGGCAATCCTTTCGGCCGGGGACGATCTCCCCGCGATTCGTTTCCGGGAATGTACCGGAAATGGGACGGAATTGGGACTTGGCCGATGTCAGCGCGGCTTGCGGAACCAGGCGTGCAGGAAGTCGACGAGGGTTCTGACCTTGGCCGGCAGGTAGCGGCGGTGCGGATAGATCGCGTAGATGCCGCGGTCGCGCGGCAGGAAATCGTCGAAAAGCGTGACGAGTTCGCCCGTCGCAATCTTCGGGCGGGCGATAAAGTCCGGAATGATCGAGACGCCGATGCCGGAAACGGCGGCCCTGAGAGCGGCAAGGGGGCTGTTGACCTCGATCGGACCGCTGACAGGCACGGTGAAGGCCGAGCCGTCGGGCTCGACGAAACGCCAGTTGGAATAGGAGCGGCCGTTGGTGTCGAGAATGCAGGGGATCTTGGACAGGTCGGTCGGGTGTTCGATCGGTCCGGATCTTTCCAGGAACTCCGGGGCGGCGCAGATCAGCACCTGGAAGTCGTCGAGTTTGCGGGCGATCAGCGTCGAATCTTCCAGTCGGGTGATACGGATGGCGACGTCGAAGCCTTCTTCGACAAGATCGACGAAGCGGTCGTCGGAGACGATCTCGAGCGAGAGTTCCGGGTGCTGCTTGCCGAAATCCACGAGCGACTGGCCGATCTCGGCGTCGACGAAGGTGCGCGGCGCGGTGATGCGCAGCCGTCCCTTCAGGTCGGAGTTGTTGGCGCGTACGAGATCGGCGAGGTTATCGATCTCCTTCAGGATTTCCGACGCGGTGCGATAATAGGTGTGACCGGCTTCCGTCAGCGAGAACTGCCGCGTGGTGCGGTTGAGAAGCAGCGCACCGAGCTCGTCTTCGAGCTCGCGCACATATTTGGAAAGCAGTGCCTTCGACTTGCCGACGCGCCTGGCGGCGGCCGAGAACCCCTCGGCGTCCACGACATCGATAAAGGCGCGGATGCGGGTGAGTGTGTCCATGGCGATCTTTCTTTCGTGCTCTCAATTGCGTTCAGCCGATTCGCAGGCGAACGCCTCTTTTGCGTCCATGATACCGACGGCGGATTGTCCGTTGCTTGCGCCTGTCGCCCGGTTTCGAGGGGCGGCGGCGCATTCTCAAGATAATCGCATTTTTTCAAATACTTGCGGCGGTGATCGATCCGGCATTGATCGTTCAATGTTTGTGAACACCGCCAGTTTTGCCCGCCTGTAAAAAAATTCAACTGCTGGTGCGAAAAAACTCTTGATTACGACAGGCTTTTTTCTTACCTACGCCCTTGCCCAAAGTCGCACGTGCCTGTGGGTGTCCGCCGACCCTCGATTAGGTGAGGGTATCGGTAAGGTACCTGGAACTAACCCCTCCAGTCGCTATTCCGGCCAACCGGGAAATGCGAGGACATCTTGAAGCAACGACGGTGCGGGCCTTTCTGGTGTCTGCCGGCTTTCCAACAGCCGGGGTTACTGAAGAGGCACACCTTCATTGCCGGAAGTGCGGTTGGGTTACCCCCTCCAATCCATGGCAGACAAAGCCGAATTGAAGCCTAGGCGGGCTTTGATTCACCGTTCGCGCATCGAGCGCATGCTTGGTTCCGGGGTCTCCACCGGCTGGTTCCATCGCATGTGCGCGTATGCCCTTTGTCCTCCGCGAAAGCGGGGCATCTTGGATCAGGGGAATATGGCCATGACCACGGCTCGCATCATCGACTTCATCAACACCCGACGACCCGACGGCCCATGCCTCGTTGTCGACCTCGACGTCGTGCGCAACAATTTCAAGGCCTTCCGCCACGCGCTGCCCGACAGCTCGATCTACTACGCCGTCAAGGCAAACCCGGCGCCGGAAATCCTGCGCCTGCTCGCCGGCATGGGCTCCTCCTTCGATTGCGCGTCCGTCGCTGAAATCGAAATGGCGCTGGATGCTGGTGCGACCGCCAGCCGCATTTCCTATGGCAACACCATCAAGAAGGAGCGCGACATTGCCCGCGCTCATGCGCTTGGGATCAACCTGTTTGCCGTCGACAGCCACGAGGAAGTCGAGAAGATCGCCCGCGCCGCTCCCGGCGCCCGCGTGTTCTGCCGCGTCCTGACCGATGGCGAAGGTGCCGAATGGCCGCTGTCGCGCAAGTTCGGCTGCGTTCCGCAGATGGCCGTCGACGTGCTCGTCTATGCGCATCAGCACGGTCTCGTCTCCTACGGCGTCTCGTTCCATGTCGGTTCGCAGATGACGAAGCTCGACGCCTGGGACGCTGCCCTTGCCGATGCCAAGCGCGTCTTCGTGCAGCTGGCCAAGCAGGGCATCGAGCTCAAGATGGTCAACATGGGTGGTGGCTTCCCGACGAAGTACCTGAAGGACGTCCCGACGGCGGAAGCCTACGGCCAGGCGATCTTCGGCGCGCTGAAGAAGCACTTCGGCAACCACATCCCGGAAACGATCATCGAGCCGGGCCGCGGCATGGTCGGCAATGCCGGCGTGATCAAGGCGGAAGTCGTGCTCGTGTCGAAGAAATCGGACAACGACGCCCATCGCTGGGTGTTCCTCGACATCGGCAAGTTCGGCGGTCTCGCCGAAACCATGGACGAGGCGATCCGCTACCCGATCCGCACGGCGCGCGATGCCGACGAAATGGAGCCTTGCGTGCTCGCCGGCCCGACCTGCGATTCGGCCGACGTGCTCTATGAGAAGAACATGTATCCGCTGCCGATCACGCTCTCGATCGGTGACGAGGTTCTGATCGAAGGCACCGGCGCCTATACGACGACCTACTCGGCCGTCGCCTTCAACGGCTTCGAGCCGCTGAAGGCCTATGTGATCTGATCCGGTCTGCTCCCGTCCTCGGGCGGGAGCGCCACTTCACAATTTTCGTTTGGTCCGCCTGAAGCGGTTTTGATGACGGGAGGCCCCGATGGCCGCTGTTGTTGACGCCCTGCGCGCGTTTTTCGCGCCCACTACATTTGTAATCGATGCCGAAAATCCGGGCGACGTCGTCGCTCGCGAGAACCTGCTCGACCGTGCCATGGGGCCGGAGCGCCGCCGCAAGTCTTCGGAAAAGCTGCGCAGCGGCCGGCTGCCGGCCGAAGGTCTCGCCTTCGTCGCACGGGATATCGACGGTCACGTGATCGGCACCGTGCGCCTCTGGAGCGTCGAAGCCGGCGTCAGCCGCGAAGGCCATGCCGTGCCGGCGCTGCTGCTCGGCCCGCTCGCCGTCGACCCGGCCCATGAGGGCAAGGGCATCGGCGCCATGCTGATGCGCGCTGCCATCGAAGAGGCCAAGAACCGTGGCCATGGGGCTGTCCTGCTTGTCGGCGACGCCGCCTATTACGAGCGCTTCGGCTTCTTTGCGAGCCGCACCCAGCACCTCGTCATGCCTGGTCCGTTCGAGCGCAACCGGTTCCTGGCGCTCGAGCTTCGCGACAACTGGCTTGAAGGCGCTGCCGGCCTGATCGTCGCCAGCGGCCGCAAGCTTGCCATGCCGCCGGTTCGTCGCGCCGCCTGAGACCGCTTTCCGCCTCCAACCCTGCGGGGGCGGATATTTCGCTGCTCCCTCGCTGGTCCGATGCGATCGGTGAGGGGGCAGACACCGGTAAGCAGGGCGCTCTTTGCCGATGATTTCGTGATCTTCCTTGACAACGTCGCGCCGCTGACCTGTCCTTGCGGACAAGGCCTCGTTGCACGTGCATGGAAATCTCCCGCATGGATCCGTTCATTCTCGGGGCAGCGACCCTGCTGCCCTTTCTGCTGACATCCTTCATCATCGAACTGACACCCGGGCCGAACATGGCCTACCTTGCCATGGTCGCAGCCTCCGAGGGGCGGCGGCCCGGCATGGCGACCGTGGCCGGCGTGGCGCTCGGCCTGGCCCTGGTGGGCTTTGCCGCCTCTTTCGGAGTTGCCGAGTTCGTCGGTCAGTCGGACATGCTCTATGGAGCGCTTCGCTGGGCCGGGGTCGGCTTCCTGCTCTATCTTGCCTTCGACGCCTGGAACGGCGATGGTGAAGAGGCCGGTCCAAGCGGCAAGCCTGCGTCCTTCTATTTCCGGCGTGGCCTGATCACCAATCTGCTCAATCCGAAAGCGGCCCTGTTTTTCGTTACCGTGTTGCCGACCTTTGTCGACGATTCCCGGCCGCTGCTGCCCCAGAACCTGACGCTTGCGGCGGTCTATGTGGGCGTCGCGACTGCGGTGCATGCCGCGATCGTGCTTCTGGCCGGCGCATTGCAGCCGGTGCTCAGCTCGCCGTCACGAGAACGGATGGTTCGGCGCGTGCTGGCGCTGATGCTTGCGGCGGTGGCGATCTGGTTCGGTTGGTCGACGCGCCGTTAGGCGCGCCGATAGAGGGCCAGCTAGGCTGGGACCTCGGCTGTCCGGGCGTCGTAGCAGACGAAGGCAAGCTTGTTGCCATCCGGATCACGCACGTAGGCGGCGTAAAAGCCTTCTCCGTATTGCGGGCGGAAACCGGGTTTCCCCTCCTCGTTACCTCCGCGCTCCATTGCGATCTCGAACAACCGGTCGATCAGCCCGGCGCTTTCCACCAGGAAAGCCGTCATCGCGCCGTTGCCGGCCGAGGCTGGGCGCGTGTCGAAGGGATAGCAGGCGAAGAAACGCGGCGCCTTTCCGTCGTCCTTTCGGCCCCAAGAGGATACCTGCTCGTCGCAGTAACAGCGCTCCTGGCCGATCAACGTCATCAACGGATCATAGAAATGCTCCGCGCGCCTCAGGTCCGTTGTCCCAACCATCGTATAGCCGATCATGTCCTGTGTCCTCGTGTCTAAGGTTCGTCTTCAGGTGCGGATGATGCTCCTGCTGACATCCGCCGTGCTTGCCTATGGCGTTTCCGCTTGTCCCGCTATCGGTGCTCAAGATAGGCGTGGCCGCGCGCGGACAGGCGATAGCCGACCGTCAGGCTCTCTGTGAGGCCGAGTTCCTTCAGTTTTCGGATGCGCGCCTTGAGCTTCAGCTTTTCCATGCCGACGGCAGCACTCAGTTCGGCGGCGGTCGTGCCGTCGCGGGCAGCGATCAGTCGCAGGACCTGAAGCGTCCAGGCCATGCCCGCGCTGCGGTCGAAGCCCGCAAGCTTGCGCTCGATTGCCGTGCGCTCGTCGTTGTCGAGATCGGATGCTTGACGTAGCGCGATGCGCGGATCGTCGCCCTCACGGTGAAAGACGATGCGATAGCAGCGGCCTTCTGGCCGTGCCGCAAGCTCCTGGAGGAGAACGCCGCGATCGGTGTAGCCGGCCTTGCGGGCGTCGTCGCCGGTAATTGCGGCTTCCTCAACTTCGTCCACGGCATCGATCGCAAGCACACCGATTGCGGTGCGCAGCGTGCCGCCAGGCTTGACCGTCGGTTTTGTCCAGCGACGGAAGGCCAGGGTCACGCGGCCTTCGGCGATGCCGGCGAGAACCGCTTGTCGAAACAGCATCTCAGACAGTTGCGCGGCGGTAGAGGGCGAGCGAACCAGCGAGCGCCAGCAGCGCGCCGCCGCAGAGCCGGTCGAGCCAGACGGCGCCGGAGCGTTTGAGGAAGGCGGCTGCCTGTGCGCCGAGCAGCGCGTAACCGAACATCACGACCAAGTCGACCGAGGCGAAGACGAGCGCCAGGATGGCATACTGCGACGCTTGCGGTGCGGTCGCATCGATGAACTGCGGCAGGAATGCAGTAAAGAACAGGTAGCCCTTGGGGTTTGTGACGGCGACCAGGAAGCTCTTGAGGAAGATGGCAGCAGAGGAAACGGGAGCCCCGGAACCGTTCGTATCGGCTGCGAGCTGGATCGTTCCTTTCGACCGCAACAGCATGATGCCGAGGAAGGCGAGATAGGCAGCGCCCATCCATTTGACGACGGCGAACCAGAATTCGGAGGCGGCAAGCAGAGCGCCGAGACCGAGGGCGACTGCCCCGATCAGCACGAAATCGGAGAGCACGGCGCCGAGCATGCCGGCACAAGCGCGCCTCACGCCGTAGCGCGAACCGTTGGTGAGCGCGAGCAGGATCGTCGGGCCCGGTGTCGCGATGCCGATGAAGGCAACCAGTGCGAATGCGAGTATCGTCATGTCGGTCATGAGGTCCTCCCTTCCGTCTTTCGTGCGGTAGTCGTCCCACAGCTTTTGCGCGTGTGCAATCATCTTCTGCGCCCGTTCGAACGCCACTTGCCCGCGAATTTGACAGTGCCGGCGGCTTCCCCTATGGAAACGGCAGGGTGAAGGTCCCTGCCGTCCGCGAGCGTGATGCTTTGGTGAAATCCTTCTTCGAGACACGGTCAGCCGAAACGGCATGCGAACCGGTGGCAATGCGGGCTCCCATCTCCAATAAATGCATGCCGCTGCAGGAGACCCTCTCATGACGCGCGGATCAACCACGCTTCCCTCACTCGATGCCCTGAAGGATCAGGCCAAGCGCCTGCGCGCGCGCCTTGCTTCCGAAGGCGAAACCATCGGCCATTCCCGTTCGCTGGAACTGATTGCCGCACAATATGGCTATCGCGACTGGAACACGCTGCATGCGGCCGTCGGCAATCAGCCACCCTTCAATCCCTGGATGCTCGGCTCAAGGGTGAAGGGCCACTATCTCGGCCAACCCTTCGAGGGCGAGATATTGTCGGTGCAGGCTCTGACGGCGCAGCCGGGGCGCTATCGCCTGACGATGAAGTTCGACGAACCGGTGGATGTCGTTACATTCGACAGTTTCTCTGCCTTCCGCCAGCGGGTCACCGCGACGGTGGACGAGACCGGGCGGACGATTGAGAAGACCTCGAACGGCCTTCCGCAACTCGAACTCGAATGGTGAGATTGCCACTGCCGGCCCTGGCGATATGGATGAGCCCACTTCCGGCCAGTGCGCCCGGTCCCGATAGACGTCCTCGATGCGAAAGCGTGCGGGGACGTTTTTCTTCACGACCAATGTTCGAGGTGTCGCGGACCGAGTGGGCTCGAACCATCGTTCGATTTGCGATCTAGTTGCGAATGGGATGCATTTGCATTATTGATGCAGTTGCGAATGATTCGCAAGGCGACCCATGACCTGCTGTCTGCAGCCGTCTAGCGCCGGATCGGCGCGTGTAATCCGATCGAATGAGGGGGCGACGATGGACAAGCCGACGAGACCGGATCTCATGCGAAGGCGGAGCTTGCTGATGGGCGGGCTGGCTGCAGCAGGTGGGACTGCAATCTGCACCAGCGCTGCTTTGGGACAACAGCCGGCGAGCCATACCGGTCATGCGGTTCCGGCCGGGACTGTTGTCGCGGACCCGATGCCCGATATGGGCCATGGCGCGATGATGACGGTCGGCGACGTCGACAGCGCCGTCAACGGTTTCGACCCGACGGATATGCTGACCGATTGGGATACGGGAACGGTTTCGACACTGCCGGACGGGCGGACACTGCGCACCTTCGAGATGACGGCGGAGGATCGGGAGATCGAGATCGCGCCCGGCATCAGGTTTCCCGCCTGGACGTATAACGGCCGCGTGCCCGGGCCAGCGCTCCGGGCCAAGGAGGGCGAGCGTTTGAGGATCGTTTTTCGCAACTACGCTTCGCACCCGCATTCGATCCATTTCCATGGCATCCATGCCGCGCGCATGGATGGCGTGCCGGGTGCCGGCATGGTCGATCCCGGCGACGAGTTCGTCTACGAGTTCGATGCCAAGCCCTTCGGTTGCCACCTCTACCATTGCCACGCGATGCCGCTGCGTCGGCACATCCACAAGGGCATGTATGGCGCCTTCGTCATCGACCCGGATCCGGAGCGCCGGCCGGAACATGCGGAGGTCGCCCGTTCCAGGCTGCTCGGCACACCGGAAAATGCCGGCTGGCAGGAACTGGTGATGGTGATGAACGCTTTCGACACCAATTTCGATGCGGAAAACGAGTTCTATGCGGTCAACACTGTCGCTCACGCCTTCATGAAGCGGCCGATCCGGATCGTGAAGGACAAGCCGGTGCGCATCTACCTGATCAACGTCATCGAGTTCGACCCGATCAACTCGTTCCACCTGCACGCCAATTTCTTCGACTATTACGACCAGGGCACGACGTTGACGCCGACCTTGAAAACCGTCGATCTCATCACCCAGTGCCAGGCGCAGCGCGGCATTCTCGAATTCACCTTCGCCGAGCACGAGCCTGGGCTTTACATGTTCCACCCGCACCAGACGGAATTTACCGAACTCGGCTGGGTCGGCATGTTCGATGTGGTGGAGGCGCTGGCATGAACGAAACCCTGCCGAGAGCTGCTATCCGCGCGGCAAAGACCAACCTGGTGTGGCTGGCGCTGCCTCTCATCGCCTTTGCCATTGCCGTTGCCTGGATTCTGTCGACCGATCCGTTGTCGGGCTTTCGCAACGGCGCGCCACCAATCGAAAACCTGACCTTCGAACGGACCGTGCTCGACGATAACGGTCTTAGTCTGCTGGTTCGTGCCGGCGGATCGGAACCGATGACGGTTGCACAGGTTCAGGTGGATGACGCCTATTGGCAATTCACCCAGGACCCGCCGGGTCCGATCGCGCGGGGCAGGGCAGCGTGGCTGAAGCTGCCATTCCCATGGATGCTGGGCGAGGCGCATGCGGTAAAGGTCGTGACCAGCACCGGCGCCACGTTTGCACACAACATCGCCGTTGCCGTGCCGACGCCGCAGGCGACGACTGGCCAGTTGCGACTGCAGGCGCTGGTCGGCGTCATCGTCGGTATCGTGCCGGTGGCCGTCGGCCTGATGTTCTACCCGGTGCTGCGCGGCGTCGGTCGCAAAGGGATGGACTTTCTGCTGTCGCTGACGATCGGCCTGCTCGGTTTCCTGCTGGTCGATGCAAGTGCAGAGGCACTGGAGCTTGCCGGCGAGGCGGCGGCGGTCTTCCAGGGACCCGTGATGGTGGTGCTGGCGGGGGTGGGCAGTTTCCTCATGCTGATGGCGATCGGGCGACGAAGCGGCGCGCCGACAGGGCTGGCGCTATCCACCTACATCGCGCTCGGCATCGGCCTGCACAATCTCGGCGAGGGGCTTGCGATCGGTGCGGCCTTTGCGGCCGGGTCGGCCGGTCTCGGCACGTTCCTCGTGCTCGGCTTTGCGCTCCACAACGTTACCGAGGGCATCGGCATTGCCGCGCCGATCCTGAAGCACAGGCCGCAGGCCTGGGTATTCGCCGGGCTGACGTTGCTTGCCGGCGGCCCGGCGGTGATCGGCATGTGGCTCGGAAGCCTTGCGACCTCGGCCCAGTGGTCGGCGCTGGCGCTCGCGGTCGGTGCGGGTGCGATCCTGCAGGTGATCGTCGAGGTCGGCGCCTATCTTATGCGCCAGGGCGATCGCCGCGGCGACATCTTCCTGACGCCGCCTGTCATGGCCGGTCTCGCGGCTGGCGCCACCTTCATGTATCTGACTGCCGCGCTGGTGAAGATCTGATGCGGATGCGGGTGGATCAGACGATCGTCTGGTCCATCTCGGCTGCCGGCACCTCGTCGACGCGGTGGATGCGCACGACTGTTGCCGGAACGCCTGCGACCGTGGTGCGCGGCGGCACGGGTTTCAGTACGACGCTGCCGGCGGCGACCTTGCTGTAGGCGCCCACTTCGATGTTGCCGAGGATCTTGGCGCCGGCGCCGATCATGACGCCGCGGCGGATCTTCGGGTGCCGGTCGCCGGTTTCCTTGCCGGTGCCGCCGAGCGTGACGTTCTGCAGGATCGACACCTGGTCTTCGATGATCGAGGTCTCGCCGATGACGATGCCGGAGCCGTGGTCGAGCATGACGGCGCGGCCGATGGCCGCGGCCGGATGGATATCCGGTCCGAAGACGAGCGAGGCAAGGTTGGAGAGCCAGTTGGCAACGTCCCTGCGGCCATCGCTCCACAGCCAATGGGCAGCGCGATAGGTCTGCAGCGCCTGGAAACCCTTGAGGTTGAGGAGGACATGCAACAGTCCCGGGCAGGCGGGGTCACGCTCCGTCACCGCCTGAAGGTCCGCCTCGGCGGCAAGGAGAGCTTCGGCGTCTGCCTCGTACACATCCGAAAGCAGTTGCGCCAAGGATTGTTCGTCGACGCGGGCGACGGAAAGATGGGAGGCGAGAACACCGGCAAGCACCGCCGCATCCGACGGCGCCCCGGCGATTGGCCGCAGGCTTTGCTCCATGACCGGCTCGCGTGTGGCGAGCGCACGCGCTTCCATACGGATACGGTTCCAGACTTCGCCGTCCGCCAGAGGCGCGACGGCAGTGTCAACGTAGAGAGGAGCTTCGGCGCCTGCGGTCATTGTTCGCCTGTTATCCCGCGATATCGACGACGCCGCAGTCGCCCTCGGCGGAGCCGAAGGCAAGCTGCCGGCCGTCCTTGTTCCAGGCCATGGCGGTGACAGCGCCCTTGCCGGGGCGGCGCAGCAGTACTTCCTTGCTGTCGGCAAAGCGGGCGCCGAGAATCATGCCGTCCTGGTAGCCGATGGCGACGATGTCTTCTGCCGGATGGCAGCACACGGATGTCACCATGATATCGGCACGGGTGCCAAGCTCCAGCGGCGCCTTGCCCATCGGTCCGTCCTTGCCCTGGAAGGGCCAGACGATGGCAGCCGGCGCTCCCGATGAGGCGAGCCACTTGCCCTTGGCCGACCAGGAAAGAGACTTCACCTTGGCCGGGTAGCCGGTCATGCGCATGTGGCGGGCTTCGGCGCCGGGCTTGGCGTCGAGCTTCCAGCCGTGCAGCGCGTTTTCCTGCATCGTGGTGACGAGGAAGCGACCATCGGGCGAGAAGGTGACGCCGGTATGGGCGCCCTTCCAGTCGAGATCGATCGGCTGGCCAGCGGTTGCGACCCAGTGCATCGACACGCCGTTGTAGCGGGCTGCGGCGATGCGCAGGCCCTTCGGCGCGAAGGCCAGGCCCTCGACGGTGCGTTCCTCGGTAAATTCCTTCGTCGTGCCATCCGCAAGGCGCACGTGCGTGGTCTTGCCATAGGCGTAGGCGACGGCGCCTTGTGGGCCGCCGGCAACCTGCGCGATCCACTTGCGCGGGGCTTCGGCGACCAGCGACGTCGTTCCGTCGGCGGCCGTGCGCATGATCTTGCCGTCTTCGCCGCCGGTCAGCAGTGTGTCGTTGGCTTCATCGACGACGAACGACAGCAGGCCCTCGTGGACCTCCGTCGTCTTGTGGCCGAGGTCGAGGCGGTGAATGGCACCCGTGGCTTCGGCGAAGAAGGGTACGCCTTTGAGAAAGGCCACGCCGACGACGTGTCCTTCGAGATCGAGAGGAGCGACAGTCGGCATCAGTTCGGCTGCGCCTCGCAGGCTTTGAAGGTGCGCTCGAGCTTTTCGCGGTCGAGATCACGGCCGATGAAGACGAGGCGACTTTCGCGCTTCTCGCCATCCTTCCACGGACGCTGGTGATCGCCCTCGATGATCATGTGCACGCCCTGGACGACATAACGCTCGGCGTCGCCGGCAAAGGCGATGATGCCCTTCAGGCGCAGGATATTCGGGCCGTCCGTCTGGGTGATCTTCTGGATCCAGGGGAAAAAGCGGTCGGGGTTCATCTCGCCGCCACGCAGCGAGATCGACTGCACCGTCACGTCATGAATCGGCGAGGGCGCGTGATCATGGTGATGATGGTGGTCGTGATCATGGTCATGATCATGATGGTGATCGTGATCGTGATGGTGGTGATGGTCATGGTCGCAACCCGGACCGCAGACGTGATCATGGTCATGATCGTCCTGGTCGAGGAAGTGCGGGTCGTTTTCCAGCGCCCTTTCCAGGTTGAAGGCGCCCTGGTCGAGAACCTTGGCCAGATCGATGTCTGAACGCTGGGTGCGGTAGATGCGCGCCGACGGATTGATGACGCGCACGGTCGCTTCGATGCGCTCCAGTTCCTCGGGGGTGACGAGATCGGTCTTGTTGAGCAGCACGACGTCGGCGAAGGCGATCTGGTCTTCCGCCTCGCGGCTGTCCTTGAGGCGCAGGGGCAGATGCTTGGCGTCGACGAGGGCGACGACGGCGTCGAGCTCGGTCTTGGCGCGCACGTCATCGTCCATGAAGAAGGTCTGGGCGACGGGCACCGGATCGGCAAGGCCGGTGGTCTCGACGATGATCGCGTCGAAACGGCCGGGGCGGCGCATCAGGCCCTCGACGACGCGGATCAGGTCGCCGCGCACGGTGCAGCAGACGCAGCCGTTGTTCATCTCGTAGATTTCCTCGTCGGATTCCACGATCAGGTCGTTGTCGATGCCGATCTCGCCGAACTCGTTGACGATGACCGCGTATTTGCGGCCGTGGTTCTCGCTGAGAATGCGGTTGAGCAGCGTCGTCTTGCCGGCGCCGAGATAGCCGGTGAGCACGGTGACGGGGATCGGCTTCTGCGGGGATGTTTCGGTCATGGGAACCTCTGGGATTTCCGGATGCGGGAGCAGGCATCCTAGTCGGGTTTTCATATAGGAGATGCGGCGGCGATGCGCAAATGGCGCAGGCGATTTTGCCGGTCGGGCGACGTTGATTGCTGCGATACCGATAACCCTCCTTTCATCAAGATCGGTGAGAGTGCGGAGCACATTGAAGGGGTGCGCGCGTGAAGACGATTTCCATCAACGGCCGGTTCCTGACCCAGCCGCTTACCGGCGTGCAGCGCTTTGCCCGCGAGATGACCCGGGCGCTGGACGCGCGAATTGCTTCCGGCCAGGTGCCGCATGCCCTGAAGGGCGTGCGCTGGCGGCTGCTCGCGCCGGGCAATGCGGCTGACGATCTCGGCCTCAAGGCGATTTCGGTCGAGGCTTTCGGATCCGGTCCGGGCCATGTCTGGGAGCAGCGCGCGCTCTACTGGCGCGCGCGGCGTGACAGGCTCATCGGCTTCGGCGGCAGCGGTCCAGTGCTGCACGGAAACCAGGTCGTGGTGATCCACGACGTCACCCTGTTTCGCCATCCGGCCTCGTTCGGTCGCGGCTATCGGCTGTTCCATGGAACGCTCGGCTATCTCCTCACGCGGCGCGCGAAGATCGGCACGGTCTCGAATTTCTCGCGCAAGGAACTCGCCGATGTCTTTCGTGTGCCTTCAGCCGGCATCGACGTGATCTACAATGCGACGGACCATTTCGCAGCGCTTCGGCCGGACGAGGGGATCATCGAACGACTGGGGCTTGCCGATACGCCGTTCTTCCTGCTGGTCGGCACGCTGAAGCCCAACAAGAACGTCGAGTTTGCAGTGCGTGCCTTCGAGGCGCTTGGCGGCGATCACAAGCTCGTCGTCGTGGGCGGCACCGATCCGACGGTGTTTCGTGATATCGCGCCGACATCGAAGGGCAACCTGATCTTTCCGGGACGCCTGACCGACGAGGAGATCGCCGGGTTGCAGCGGCGCGCCGTCGCGTTCGTCTTTCCCAGCCTCTATGAAGGCTTCGGCATCCCGCCGCTGGAAGCGATGACCCAGGGCTGTCCGGTGCTTGCCGCCGATATCCCTCCGGTGCGCGAGGCCTGCGGTGACGCAGTCCACTACTTCGATCCGCTGAAGGCGGACACCCTGGTCGAGGCGATGCGGACGATTTCCGCCGACGCAGCTTTACGGCGCGAACTGACGCGCGCCGGCTTCGACAACGCCAAGCGCTTTTCCTGGGATGGAAGTGCTGTCGTGCTGCTCAACATGCTGGCGGCGGACCAGGCGGCCTAATTCGGTGCGGACGATGGCAAGGGGAACGATCAGAGTTCCAGCATGCGCAGCGGATCCATTCGGCCGCGCAGCAGATCGAGAAACGCGATCACGTTGCCCTTGAGGCGCCCACGCCGGTCGACAAGGCCCTGTGGCTTCAGGCTGCCCGCGAGGTTGGCGGCGATGTTGCCGCCCATCAGGCGCAGCACCCATTTCAGGCTGACGGTGCCTTTGCGGAAGAGGTAGAGCGGGTTGGCAACCTGAGAGTAGCCGAACCGAAGCCCCGAGGTCCGGCCGCGCTTGTTGCCGAGATGTACGCCGCGCAAGGCATCGGACTTCACGATCCGCCCATGCTGGCTCAGGCGACGGCAGAAATCGACATCCTCCTGCCATCCATAGAGCGGCAGACGCTCGTCGAACTGCGTTCTGTCGGCCTGAACGGTGGCGAAACGGAAGACCATGTTGCAGCCGTAGGCGTTGTAAACCGGGGTCGGCGGGCTGCCCGCCGTCGTCCCGCCGTCGCGTCGCAGGATTTCCAATCCATCCGCCACCGATATGCCGGGGCCGTGAATGCCGTCGGCGAGAACGAGGCCGGTCGCGACGACGATATCGGGCTCCGACCGGAAGAGCTTTTCGGCCTGGGCCAGAAAATCGCTGCGCGGCAGGAAATCGTCGTCGAAAAAGACGAGCAGATCGGAGGATCCGATGGACGCAAGAATGGCGTTCCGCTGTTTCGTCAGCCCGCGTTCTCCCGCAACGATCGTGACCGGGACCGGCAACGTGCGGGCGAAAGCTTCGTCGACATCGTCGGACGCGCTCGGGCAGACGAAGATCGCATCGGGCCGACGTTCCAGCCGCGTCAGGTGCAGCAAGGTCTGCGAGAGGACCTCGCGACGGCCTGCGGTCGCTATACCGACGACGATGTTCATGGGGCGATCTCCGCTCGTTTCGGCGGCGATCTAACCGGAAAATCGTGCAGTATTTGTTAGCGTCTCGCTAGGCTGCGCCTGGCTTCGCCGCCCGCATCATCAGTCGTAACTGGTTGAGCGCAAGCAGGCAGAGGAGGCCGCCGACGACAATGCCGACAGCGATCGTGACGTAGCTGTTTTCGCCGGAAAGGGAGAAGGCGAGCACGGCCGCGCCAAGTCCGGCGGCGGCGAAGAGCACGGGCGGCCAGGAAAAATCGAAGGCGAGCGAGGACATCAGGCGCAGGCCGACCAGGGCGGCGAGGGTCGCGCCGATGGTGCTGCCCCAGGCGAGTGCCGCGTCGTCCGCTCCGGCCAGGGTGAGGGCTGCCAACGCGCCGAGGCTCAGAAGCACACAGTCGGCAACGGCGAGGAGCAGGATCAGTGCAAGGCGCTGCCTCAGGTGCAACGGCGTCGGCAACATGATCTGCGTCAGCGTGCGAACGAGCGAAAGCACGATGATGGCGGGCGCGGTTGCGAGGAAACCTTGTTGCAGATCCGGGCTGATGACGAGCCAGGCGGCCGGCAGAAGGACGGCGAAAATGCCGGCTGCCATCATCAGTGC
The DNA here is from genome assembly GCF_016652895.1 of Ensifer sp. SSB1. Lineage (NCBI taxonomy): Bacteria > Pseudomonadati > Pseudomonadota > Alphaproteobacteria > Hyphomicrobiales > Rhizobiaceae > Ensifer > Ensifer sp. SSB1. Next base: position 38,079 of record NZ_JAEPRP010000014.1, on the reverse strand, counting down.
GAAGCTCGTCAACAGCGCGTAATAGTGCCCGAGTTGACGGGCAAGGTCGGCGTGATCTTCAGCCTGGTCATGCGCGGCGACGATCTCGGGATACTGGATCGCCTGCAGTGCGGAAACGATAAGCACGAACGGGCGTTGCAACAGGTCGAGTGCCAGGAGGGCACCGGCAGCACCTGTCGCGCCGAGCGCTGAGGTGAGGATCGCCTTCAGCGCCAGCGGCGCAAACATGGCGGCGGTGGCGGCCCCGGCCGCGACACTGCCATAGACGAGATGCTTGCGGATGCGGGCACTGTCGAGTGCGGCTCGGGGGCGAGTGACGGCGCGGCGGGAAAGAAGGAATGCGAGCAGCCCATAGGCGATGTAGCCGGCGAGAAGACCCGTAACGGTCGACAGGAAACCTGGCGAGATGAGCGCGCCGAGAAGCGTGCCCGCGGCGAGAATGGTGGCGCGCGAACCCTGCAGCACGGAGAAAGCGCGAAAATCCTGACGGAAACGCAGCATGGTCAGATGCAGGTCGCTGCCGCCTTGCGCGATCGAAACCAGGCCGCCGACAAGCGCCACGACCGGCGGCACGCCAAAAAGCAGCGACACGCCCGCCGCGATCAGGCACAGGACTGCGCAGGCAAGGGATTCACTCAGGATCGCCCGTCGTTCCGCTGCCTCACTTTCCCTGTCTGGCCCCGGATAAAAACGGGTGCAGGCGAAGCGCACCCATTCGAAGGCGGCGATGGCGGCAAACTGGCAGATGGAGATGAAGAGCGAATAGCTGGCGTAATCCGCCGGCGTCAGCCAATGGGCGACGATGATCAGCAGGCCGAAGGCGATGACCGCCTGGTAGAAATAGGCGCCGAGCGCGATGATCTTCGCCATGGGTTTCTCTGTCGGACGCTGTCAGCTTAGACCTTCTGATAGCGCAAAAGCGCAAACAAAGTGTTTGCCGGCTTTTCAGGCCAGGTCGCCCGGATCGAAATCCCGGATGTCTTCGAGAAGTTCGAGAAATCCTTGGACAGCATGGGCGATCAGGATTTCGCCGCGTGCTGCCGTTGCAGCGGCGGCATTGCCGGCGACCCCATCGCTACTCAGGTCGCGCATCTTCCAGCCGAAGGCGTGGGGGCCATAGGCACGCAGATGCTTGAAGCGCGCGGCAAATTCGGCTTGGCGCGAGGAGAAGTGTGCGGCCTTGGCCATTTCGACCTTGTCCGGATGGAGCGCCAGCATCACCGATGTCTCGATGTCGCCGCCGTGGATGTCCAGCGCCTTGTCCTCCGGTGCGATCCAGCCCTCCGGCTGGCCGAAGCGGGTCCAGCTTGTCGCAACCGCCAGCATGTTGAAGCAAACACGCGCTTCGGTGGCGACGATGGTCATCAACGGCGAGTTGCCGCCATGGGCGTTCAGCATCACGAATTTGCGGATGCCCAGCCCATGAAGATCACGGGCAATGCCGAGCCAGCGCCCAATCGCCTCGTCATAGCCAAGGGTCTGGCTGCCGGCGACATCCATGTGCTCGACGGAATAGCCGACCGGTTCCACCGGCAGGAATGTTACCGGCAGGTCGGCGGGCAATGCGGCGATCGTGCGGGAGACGATGCCCTGCGCAATCAGCGTATCGGTTTCGAAGGGGAGATGGGGTCCGTGCTGTTCATGGGCGCCGAGCGGGAGCACGGCGATCCAGTTGCAGCGGGCACCGGGCGAAAGGTCGGTCGGATTGTCCTGCCATCGCGGCTCAGGCATCGACATTTCTCTTCGATCCTCCACGTCAATTGTCGTAAAATTGTTATTTGAGTCATACAGTTCGTAATCGCAAGCTGTATTGTTATAAGTGTTCGTTGTGGGGATTCGGCAGGAGGTCCAATGGGCAAGAAGAGCAAGGCCGAAAAGAAGGGCAAGAACGGCAAGAAGAAGGACGAGATCCTGATTGAGCCGCACGATCTTCCCGCTATCCTTGTCCAGGCTGCGCGCTCCATGCGCACCGTGCTCTCCCGCAATCTGCTCGAAAGTGGTCTCTACGCCGGACAGGACGGCGTGATGCTGGCGCTGGCCGAGACCGACGGCATGACCGCAGGTGGTCTCGCGGCCAGGCTTGGGGTCAAGGCGCCGACCATGACCCGCACGATTGGGCGGATGGAAGCACAGGGCTTCCTCGAGCGCCGTCCGGACGAGGACGATGCGCGGCTCACCAAGGTTTATCTCACCGAGCCCGGCCGCAACCGGCTGCAGACCATCGCAGAGGCGGGCCAGCATTCGGAAAAGCTCGCGACACGCGGCCTGACCGACAAGCAGGTGCGCACGCTGATGAAACTGCTGCGCGCGGTCGACAGCAATCTCCAGGCCGCCCGGGCCGCGGATTGAGCCTTGTTCGCCGCATATTGCCGTGGCGATTTAAACAGTTTAAAAGGGATTTAAATTCATGGCACGCGTGCGTCTGCTGAGGCGTGCGAAGGTGTCGGACGGTTTGCTGCATCACCCGCGCCCGGATCTGATGCGGCGGGGGGCAGAATAGGGCTCACAGGGGGTATCGTGGCGCAAAAGGTCAAGCTTTCGACGATCGCGGAAACACTCGGTCTTTCGACGGCAACGGTTTCCCTGGCCTTGCGTGACAGCCCATTGGTGGCGACCGTCACCCGCGACAAGATCAAGGAGCAGGCGCGGGCGCTCGGCTACATCTACAACCGCCGCGCCGCCAGCCTCAGAACGTCCCGTTCGGGCATCATCGGCGTCGTCGTGCACGACATCATGAACCCGTTCTATGGGGAAATCCTGAAGGCGATCGAGGCGGAACTCGACCGCGACAAGCAGACATTCATTCTCTCCAACCATTACGACTCGGTCGACAAGCAGCGCGATTTCATCGAGACGCTGCTGCAACTCGGCGGTGACGGCGTGATCATGTCGCCGGCGATCGGCACGCCGCTGGAAGACATCCAGCTCGCCGAGGACAATGGCATGCCGGCGATCCTGATCGCCCGGTCGATCGAGGGCGTGGACGTGCCGATTTTCCGCGGCGACGACGCCTATGGCATTTCGCTGGCGACCAACCATCTGATCGGCCTTGGCCACCGTTGCATCGCCATGGTTGGCGGCACCGACCAGACATCGACTGGCCGCGACCGCTATCAGGGTTATGTCAACGCGCTGCGAAAGGCCAATATCGAGGTTGATCCGGAGTTGCGCATTCCCGGCCCGCGCACGAAGCAGGGCGGTTTCGAGGCGGCGGTGCACCTGCTCTCCCTGCCGCAGAAGCCGACCGCGGTCGTCTGCTGGAACGACCTGGTGGCGATCGGCATGATGAACGGCATCGCGCGCGCCGGCCTCGTACCCGGCGTCGATATCTCGGTCACGGGCTATGACGATCTCGAGGAGGCGTCGATCGCCACGCCGGCGCTGACCACCGTGTGGAACGGCCAGGCCGATGTCGGCCGCAGTGCAGCCCGCGCGCTCCTCGACAAGCTTTCGGGCAGCCACGAGCCCGACGGTATCCATCTGATCAAGCCGGAAATGCGCATCCGGCAATCGACCGGTCCTTTGCGCGTCATCGCCTGAGACCTTCCTCCCGACAGGAGCTGCCCATGCCTGTGCACCGCACGCGCGTTCTCGTGCCCGGAAAGATCAACCAGCGGGTCATCGATCGATTGGCTGACGCGTTCGAAGTCGTCAGGATCGAGAGCGCCGATCCGGCATTGGTGACGCCGGATATGCAGGACGTGAAAGCGGTTGCTGTTGCCGGCCGGTTGCCCGCAGCGCTGATGGATGTCCTGCCGCAACTCGAGATCATCGCCAATTTCGGCGTCGGCTACGACGGCGTCGAGGTCGCACATGCCGCCGCCAAGGGCATTACCGTCAGCAATACGCCCGATGTGCTGACCGAAGAGGTGGCCGACACTGCGATCGGCCTGCTGCTGAACACGCTCCGCCAGCTTCCGCGAGCAGAGGAATATTTGCGCCAGGGGCGCTGGAGCGGTGACGGCGCGTTTCCGCTGTCGCCGCTTTCGCTGCGTGGCCGCAGTGTCGGCCTATACGGTCTCGGGCGCATCGGTCTTTCGATCGCCAGACGGCTGGAAGCCTTCGGTGTCTCGATTGCCTATCACACGCGCAGTCCGCGCGAAGGCCTGTCCTATGCCTATCATCCGACGCTGACCGGCCTCGCGGCGGCAGTCGATACGCTCGTTGTCATCGTGCCCGGAACAGAGGCGACGCGGCGGACCGTCAACGCGGAGGTGCTTGCGGCGCTCGGCGGCAACGGCGTGCTGATCAATGTCGGCCGCGGTTCCACTGTCGACGAACCGGCGCTGATCGCGGCGCTTCAGGGCGGGGTGATTGCCGGTGCAGGCCTCGACGTCTTCGAGAATGAGCCGCAGGTGCCGGATGCGCTGATGGCGCTGCCGAATGTCTCGCTGCTGCCGCATGTGGCCTCGGCCTCGGTGGTGACACGCAACGCCATGGCCGATCTCGTCGCCGACAACATCGCAGCCTGGTTCGCGACCGGGAAGGCGCTGACGCCAGTGCCGGAAACGCCGTTCACGCGTCGCGCGGTCTGACACCTCGCGTCGTTGCCTTAGGCGGCGATGCGAAAACTGAAAGGGTCAGGCGGCCAAGCGGCCGGCGGCGTAGGTCCGCACGGCGTCGCCGAAAGCCTTGAACAGGCTGGCCGAGGGCGTGTCCGTTCGCACCCAATACTCCGGATGCCATTGCACGCCGACGGCAAAGGCCTTGGCGCCGATCACTGACACCGCTTCGATCGTGCCGTCATCGGCGACAGCTTCGACTGCGAGGCGGGGGGCTGCGGCGCCGATTGCCTGGCGATGCAGCGAGTTGACGCGGATGCGGCCGGCGCCAAGCACCGGAGCGAGGCAGCTACCTTCGTTGACGATGACGTCCTGACGGATGCCATAGGCGACGTCGAGTTCCTTCACGTCGGGCTTACGATGATCCCAGATTCCAGGCTGGTCCTGGATTTCGGATGCGAGCGTGCCGCCGAGCGCAACGTTCAGTTCCTGAATGCCGCGACAGATGGCGAGCAACGGCACGCCGCGCTCCAGCGCCCGGGTGATCAGCGGCAGGCTCGTGGCGTCGCGGCCGGGATCGAAGGGGCCATCCGTGTCCCTGGCCTCCTGGCCATAGAGCGACGGGTGCACGTTCGAGCGGGCGCCGCTTGCAAGCACGCCATCGACGCGATCGAGGATTTCGTCGACGTCGTTGCCGGATTCGAGAGCTGGAATGAGGAAGGGCATGACGCCTGCGCCTTCAACCGCGGCGCGCACATATTGATGGGCGACGACATGCCAGACATTGCCGTCGAATTCGCGGAAATCGCAGGGGATGGCAACGACAGGCTTCGACATCATCAGGCTCCGTAACACGCTCCAGAAAAGCCTTGCCTTCAGTTGCGGATGAAAGTCAACTGAGAAGCGAGTGAACGTGATCACTGCGTCGATCCAAGGGCGGAGCGGCAGCGAACACGACCAGAAAACGGCAGGAAGTTGCAGGTAATTCTTTAGATTCGGGTAACCATCCCGCACGCAAATTTGGGATCGTCCGCCGCAATCGTAGAATTGCTGGAGTTGCAGCGGGGCCCTTTTATTGTGCTGATACCTATGTTCGGTTGCAGAAACCGAGTACTGTTCAGCGCGGTTCGCACTACTGAGTTGAACTCTTCGGTCCTGCCGGCACGACCCGGTGGCTTTTCTGGGATTCGGTACTTTTTTCGGGGCGTTAGACGAAATCATTCGTTAAGTCATCACCCCTAACAATCCGGTAAACCGGAGCTTGGTTCATGATGCGACTTGGACAGAGCGCTCTTCCGACTGACGTGTATCTGTCATCCGTGAGCTCGCTCTACGAACATCGCAAAACGTTGCTGATCGGCATGTTGTCGCATGTCGTGACGTTCCTGCTCGTCTATCTGAAAACCAGTGATCCGCTTTACCTTGCCTGCTCCGGCGTGATCTTCGTGCTTTGGGCGCTGCGCAATCTCGACATGGCGCGGTTCGACCGGCAGGACTTCTCCAATGCCGACCGGGCGATGGTGCGAAAATGGGAGAACCGCTACATCGTCGGCGGTGTCAGTGTCACGCTCACCTGCGGCATCGCCTGCGGTTATGCCATCGCCGTCAGCCAGGATTCTTTTTCCGAGCTCGCCACCATATCGGTGACGCTGGCCTCGATGATCTCGCTCGTTGGGCGTAATTACGGCTCCGAGCGGGCGGTACTTCTCCTGTCTTCGTCGGCGTGCCTGCCGATCGTGATCGGCCTGATCACGCTGCAGGACGTGTTCATGCTGGCGCTGGCTTTGCTGATTTTGCCGTTCATCCTTTCCACCTGGATGATGGCCAACAATGTGCGCGCCTTCCTCTATGAGAACGTGTTGGCCGCACGGGAAATCGCGACCATTGCCGGCCAGTTCGACGCCGCGCTCAACAACATGACGCATGGCCTGTTCATGCTGGATGGCGACGGCCGCGTGGTGGTGGCCAATGAGCGCGCCAGCGAGTTGCTGGCGCTTGGCGACAGGACCGAGCTCAAGGACTGGCTGCTTGACGACGTGATCCGGCGTGGCGCGCGGCGCATGCGGCTCGATGCCGACAAGACCAAGGCGATCTCGCGCCAGCTCGATCTCCTGCTCAAGGGCAAGCGCCCGCAAGTGTTGATCCCGGTGAGCGAGGAACTGCATCTCGAGTTTTCCGCCAGCCGCCGCGACAATGGCGATATCGTGCTGATCTTCGAGGACGTGACGGCGCGTGTGCAGGCAGACAAGCAGATCCTACACATGGTGCGGTTCGACAAGCTGACGGAGCTGCCGAGCCGTGACTATTTCGGGGAACTGGTCGTGGCCGCCGCAAGCGGTGACGAGAGGGAGGGGCGCCCCGTTGGTCTAATGGTTCTCGACGTCACCGAGTTCAAGCATGTCAACGACATGCGCGGCCATATCGTCGGCGACAAGCTGCTGCAGGCGCTCGCCGGCCGGCTGAAAGCGCTGGTCGGCGACGATGCGATTGCCGCGCGGCTGATGGGCGACGAGTTTGTCGTGTTCTTTCCGAACACAGCCGATGTGGCCGACCTGGAAGAACGGATGCGTGGCCTGCATTCGGATCTGCGCGGCACCTATGTGGCCGGCGGCTTCACTTTCAATATGACCATGAGCGCTGGCTTCGTCATCGCGTCGAACGTGGATGTGAAACTCGAAGACCTGCAGATCAAGGCGGATCTTGCGCTTTCGGAAACCAAGCTGCGCAACCGGGGCGGCTGCACCGCGTTCGAAGTCGAGATGGATGCCCGCTACGTCGACCGTCAGAAGCTGAAGGCGGATTTGCGCGAGGCGATCAATGCCCGCAACCTGACACTCTCCTACCAACCGATGTTCGCGCCGAACGGCGGCCGGGTCGAGTGCTGTGAAGCATTGGCCCGCTGGACGCATCCGGAGCGCGGGCCGGTACCGCCGAACGTGTTCATCCAGCTTGCCGAGGAGTTGGGGCTGGTCACGGAAATCACGCGTTTCATGCTCGATCACGCATGCCGGGATTGCATGGACTGGCCGAATGAGGTGTCCGTCTCCGTCAATCTCTCGGTTCTCGACCTGCGCAGCAGCGAGATCGTCACGATGGTGACGGATGCGCTGCAGGCCACCGGCCTTGATGCGTCGCGGCTGCATCTGGAGGTAACCGAAAGCTGCCTGATGGATGAGCCGCTCAAGGTGCAGGCGATCCTGCGCGAGCTGCGGGGCCTCGGCATCACCATTGCCATCGACGATTTTGGCACCGGCTATTCGAGCCTCAGCTACCTCGATGCCCTGCCGGTCGACATCATCAAGATCGATCGCTCCTTCGTGCGTAACATCCGCGAGGACTCGCGCCGATTCAAGCTCCTGCGCGGTACGGCAAATCTCGCCCGCGCGCTCGGCTTGCGCATCGTCGTCGAGGGCGTCGAGACGACCGATCAGTTGCAGCTTATCACCGAACACAATTGTGCTGATTTGATACAGGGGTTCGTCTTCGCCGCCCCCATGCCCGCTTCCGCAATTGCGACGCTTTGCAAGAATGGTGTGCCAAAACGAGGCGCCAAACCCACCAGCAAGCGCATCGCCTGACGCTGACACCCCCGATTCCGTCCTGTTTTGACGCTGCCCTTCCGGCGGCAAGCCGTTGATTAGGCGGCGCAAACGCGTCCCGCTTTGGTGCTCATTGCTCCAAGTCGATCGAATAAATTTACGAATTTTTAGGGTTAACAAAAAGTTAACGGTGAACTGTTCCGTTTTGCGGTTGCCGCCCCATTTTCCGTCAATAGGTTAACGATTTGTTAACCATGAGGTTTGGAATATGGGTGAGACGGCACAACAGGCGGAGCCTGGGCGTTTTTCTGAAAAGCTGATGCAATTGCTCGATCGTGTCGAATACCGACGGGTCGAGACCGGCGAGGATATGGAGGACATCGCGCGGCTGCGCTACAAGGCGTACAAGTCCGTCAATCTCATGGAGTTGACGGGCTCGACGCTGGTCGACGATCTCGACTTCGATAGCCACGCCTATGTTTTCGGGATCTATCTGGACGAGAGCCTCGTCAGCACCGTGCGCGTGCATCACGTCACGCCGGAGCATCGCGCAAGCACATCGGGCCTGATCTTCGGCACCGAGATCGACGCGTTCCTCGATGCCGGGATGGTTCTGGTCGATCCGGGCCGCCTTGCGGTCGATCCTGATGTCATGGGCGATGAGATGCGGGCGCTGCCCTACCTCACGCTGCGTCCCGTAGCGATGGCTTGCGAATACTTCTCCGCAGACCGTTGCCTGACGGCTTGCCGGCCGCGCCATACCGCCTTCTACAAGCGCATCTTCGCCTCGGAGACCGTTGTCGCCAAGCGCGAGAACCTGGGGGTATACAATGCCGATGGCGCCCTGCTCGTTGCGCAGGTGCGGGGGCAGCGGCCTTCTATCCTCGACCGTTACCCCGTTTTCGATTCGGAGCCCTTCGAGCGCCGCATGATGTTTGCCGACCGCAGCGAAGTCCCGTTCGCGCCGCTGACGATCCTGCCGACCGCGCGCATGGCGCAAACCGGCTATGGTCGTTCCTACCGCACCTCCGTCTTCCGCTAACAGTCCTCAGGGCGGGTACCGATGGCGAGGCGCGCTCGTGCGCGCCATCCTTGCCGCTGGCCGTGACATATCGCCCCAACAGGTAGGGCGAAGGGACGGGTTTTCGTTGCGCCGACCCCGCGCATTGTGTAAGGGCAGCTATAGGGGTTTTCGCGACTTTTCGCGGGAGCCATGCTTCGATTACAGGCGGTGACGATCAAGGGTCGCGCCGTGGCATTCAGGGAGAATTTGAACGATGGCTGAGCATCATTCTGGACCGGTCGATGTGGGCGCTCCGATGGACTATCCGGAGCACGAGAAGACCTATCTCATGTTCCTGAGTGCATCGAAGTACGGCACGATGTTCTGCGTGGCGCTGCTGATTGCCATGGCTGCCGCTTTCTTCACGACGATGGGCTTCTTCTCCTCGCTCGTGCTCTTCATTCTGCTTAACGTCGCCGGTTTCTTCTTCCTTCGCTAATCGGCGCGACCGAACCGACCGTTGAGGGAGCGCGCTGACCGTGCTTCCTCGGCGACCGGGCGTTTGCCCGGAAGAAGCTGCATGCCGCCGGCTGGAGGTGCCGACGCATATGGCTTGAAGCCCGGATGCCCATCAAAGGGCGGGGGCGGATAATCCTCACCCGCGTGAGGGAGGAGCTGACAGCAGGCCCGCAGAGCCCGATCTTGGCTCGATGCCGGTGGATCGCCCAAGGTCCCGCATTCAGGCGGATGGCTTGCTCCAGAAGATTGCGCCGGGCACACGTGTGCCGCGCACATGAGGGCGTGTCGGCCCGATAGGCCCACCCGCTTTGCAGTCGGAGAGAATGCCCGCATTCCGGCTTTGGCTCGATTGCGGCCAGGAGGGGGACTTGTGAGCGAGATCATCTTTGTCGCCAAGGAAACAGATCCGAACGAGGGTCGCGTTGCCGCATCACCGGATACTGTGAAGAAACTGAGAGGTCTCGGCTTCGACGTCGTCGTCGAGGCGGGCGCCGGATTTCTGTCGCGTATTCCGGACGCCGAGTTCGAAAAGGCCGGAGCCAGGATCGGCACCAACGCAGACGCCAAGACGGCGGATGCCGTGCTCAAGGTCCGTCGACCGACGACTGCCGAAATCGGTGGCTACAAGTCGGGTGCGATCGTCATCGCCATCATGGATCCCTATGGCAACGAGGCGGCAATCGCCGAGATGGCCAAGGCGCGCTTGACCGCCTTTGCAATGGAACTGATGCCGCGCATCACCCGTGCACAGTCGATGGACGTGCTCTCGAGCCAGGCGAACCTCGCCGGCTATCAGGCGGTGATCGACGCGGCCTACGAATACGATCGGGCATTGCCGATGATGATGACGGCGGCCGGTACGGTTCCTGCCGCCAAGGTCTTCGTCATGGGTGCCGGTGTTGCTGGACTTCAGGCGATCGCGACGGCCCGCCGTCTCGGCGCCGTGGTCTCGGCGACGGACGTGCGTCCGGCAGCCAAGGAACAGGTCGCCTCGCTCGGGGCCAAGTTCATCGCCGTCGAGGACGAGGAGTTCAAGGCGGCAGAAACCGCTGGCGGCTACGCCAAGGAAATGTCCAAGGAGTATCAGGCGAAACAGGCGGCACTCGTTGCCGAGCATATCGCCAAGCAGGACATCGTCATCACCACAGCGCTCATCCCCGGTCGTCCAGCGCCGCGGCTTGTTACCCGCGACATGCTGAAAAGCATGAAGCCGGGCTCGATCGCCGTCGACCTTGCTGTCGAGCGTGGCGGCAACGTCGAAGGTGCGGAGGCCGGCAAGGTTGCCGAGGTCGAGGGTGTCAAGGTCATCGGCCATCTGAACGTTCCGGGACGCATCGCGGCTTCCGCATCCGGCCTCTATGCCAAGAACCTTGTCACTTTCCTGGAGACGATGGTCTCCAAGGAGACCAAGGCGCTTGCGGTCAATATGGAGGACGAGCTCGTCAAGGCGACGGCGCTCACCCATGGCGGCCAGGTCGTGCATCCGAACTTCGGTGCCAGCAAGGGGGATAAGTGATGGCGAATGAACTTCTCGACAAGGCGCTCGCCGATCTCGACCGGGCAGTGGAGGCGGTCCGCACCGCCGCGGAATACGTTCCGGAATCGGCCGGCGCTATCGCCCATGGCGCCACCGGCGGAGCGATCGATCCCTTCGTCTTTCGCCTGGCAATCTTCGTTCTGGCGATTTTCGTCGGCTACTACGTGGTCTGGTCGGTGACGCCGGCGCTGCACACGCCGCTGATGGCGGTTACCAACGCGATTTCCTCGGTCATCGTCGTCGGCGCCCTGCTCGCCGTCGGCATCTCGGCCTCGGGCCTGGCGACTGGCTTCGGCTTCGTGGCGCTGGTGCTTGCCTCCGTCAACATCTTCGGCGGCTTCCTCGTCACCCAGCGCATGCTGGCCATGTACAAGAAAAAAGACAAGTGAGGCCGGCCCGATGAACGCGAACTTCGCAGCCTTCCTCTACCTGGTCTCCGGCGTCCTGTTCATCATGGCGTTGCGCGGCCTCTCGCACCCGACCACCAGCCGCAAGGGCAACACCTACGGCATGATCGGCATGGGCATTGCCATCGTCACGACGCTGCTGCTCGCCAAGCCGAGCTTCGGCGGCCTGATGCTGATCGTACTTGGCCTCGCCATCGGCGGCGGTGTCGGCGCGGTGATTGCCCGTCGCATCGCCATGACGTCTATGCCGCAGCTCGTCGCCGCCTTTCATTCGCTGGTCGGTCTTGCCGCCGTCATGGTGGCGGCTGCCGCCATGTATGCGCCGGAGAGTTTCGGCATCGGCACCGTCGGCGACATCCATGCGCAGGCGCTGGTCGAAATGTCGCTCGGCGTTGCCATCGGCGCGATCACCTTCACCGGCTCGGTCATCGCCTTCCTGAAGCTCGACGGTCGCATGTCCGGCAAGCCGATCATGCTTTCGGGTCGCCATGCCATCAATGCCGGCCTTGCGGTCGCACTCGTCGTGCTGGTGGTCATGCTGGTGCTGACGCAGAGCACGACGGTGTTCTGGCTGATCGTCGTGCTGTCGCTGGCGCTTGGCGTGCTGATCATCATCCCGATCGGCGGCGCCGACATGCCGGTGGTCGTGTCGATGCTCAACTCCTATTCGGGTTGGGCGGCGGCCGGCATCGGCTTCACGCTCGGCAACCTGGCCCTCATCATCACTGGTGCGCTCGTCGGCTCCTCCGGTGCGATCCTTTCCTACATCATGTGCAAGGGCATGAACCGCTCGTTCATTTCGGTCATCCTCGGCGGCTTCGGCGGCGAGACGGCGGGGGCCGGCGGCGACGATGGTGTCCAGCGCACCGTCAAGCAGGGGTCCGCCGACGACGCGGCCTTCCTGATGGCAAACGCCTCCAAGGTGATCATCGTGCCGGGCTACGGCATGGCGGTCGCCCAGGCGCAGCATGCGCTGCGCGAAATGGGCGATCAGCTCAAGGCCGCCGGCGTCGAGGTGAAATATGCGATCCATCCGGTCGCAGGCCGCATGCCCGGCCACATGAACGTGCTGCTCGCGGAAGCGAACGTTCCCTATGACGAAGTGTTCGAGCTCGAGGACATCAACTCCGAGTTCGCACAGGCCGACGTTGCCTATGTCATCGGCGCCAATGACGTCACCAACCCGGCGGCGCGCGATGACAAGTCCTCGCCGATCTACGGCATGCCGATCCTCGACGTCGACAAGGCCAAGACCTGCCTCTTCGTCAAGCGCTCGCTCGGCTCCGGCTATGCCGGCATCGACAACACGCTGTTCTACAAGGACGGCACGATGATGCTGCTTGGCGACGCCAAGAAGGTGACGGAAGATATCGTCAAGGCGCTGCACGCTTGAGCGCCACTTAGAGCTGGTCGACATGAAACGCCCGCCTTTCGGCGGGCGTTTTGCGTTGGAGGCATTGGGGGCGTATTCCAATGAAACACTTTGTTGCGTCTTCCTGGAATTGACTTAGCCGGCCGGTGCCAGCGTCAGTTCGTCGACGCCGATCGCGACGTTCAGCCCCTCCTGGACCTGGACGTTGACCGGCTGCAGCATGAAGGCCTTGTTGGTGCCGCCGCCGATCACCTTGGCACCGCCGCCGACCGCGAGGCTCGCATCGGCGCCGACGCCGTAGTATTCGCCGGCAAGGGCGAATTCGCTGGCCGGCGTTCCGGTCTTGGCAAAGACATCCCAGACCATCGTGCTCTTGCCGGTCTTGCCGATGTCGATGCCGATCTTTCGGATGGAGCCGGCATAGACGGCCTTCGGTCCGCCATTGGTGGGCGTGAAGGTGCACATCAGGTTCTTGGTCGAGGTCACGATCATGCCGGTGCCGCCATCCGAACCGCAGACGAGACGGCCGAACGCGACATAGTTCTCGGCGGCTGCCGGGCCCGTGGCAAGCGCGGCCAGTGCCAGCGCAGTAAGGAGGGTTCGTTTGATCATGGCTTGCTCTCCGTTCTTGCCGCGCCGGAAGCGCGGTAGCACTTTGAATAGCTGCAAGTTTCTCCCATGGTTCGGAGCCGATCCATGGAAACAGGCAGTGACACCTTTGGCAAACGGACGATGGCCGGGAAGGTTCCGCCGTGGCGGAACGGGCAGGGCGGCAACCTGCACAAATGAAAACGCCCGCGAGGAAGTCGCGGGCGTTTCGAAAATCAAGATCGGCGAGGCTTACGACGCCTTGACGCGGGCCAGGCCTGCGCGCGCCGGCTCGTACTTCGGGTCGAGCTGCAATGCGTGCGAATAGGACTTCGACGCCTTGGCCTTGTCGCCCTTGCGTTCGTAGATCAGCGCCTGGTTGGCCCAGGATTCGGCGACCTTGCCATTGAGGTTGATCGCGGTGTTGAAGTCGGAGAAGGCGTTGTCGTCGTCGCCCTGGGCGACGTAGGAAATGCCGCGGCCGTTATAGGGCTCCGGCGAGCTCGGCGACAGCGAGATCGCGGTCGAGAAGTCTTCGATCGCCTGGCCGTGCTGGTTGCGTGCCTGATAGATCAGGCCGCGATTGTGGTAGGCGCGGGGATCGGTCGTGTCGAGCTGGATTGCCTTGTTGAAATCGTTGAAGGCGGAATCGAGCTGGCCGGCCTGGCGATAGAGGTTGCCGCGGCCGATATAGGCGACGTCGTAGCTGCCGTTGAGTTGCAGTGCCATGTTGTAGTCGGCGAGAGCGGCCTGGGTGTTGCCCATGTTGCGATGGACGAGCGCCCGGTTGGCATAGGCCTGGTAGAAGCGCGGATTGAGCTGGATCGCCTGGTCGAAATCGGCGATCGCCCGGCGATATTCGCCAGCGCGTCCATAGGCTGAACCTCGAACGTTATAGCCTTCCGGGTCGCTCGGGTTCGAGGCGATGACGCTTGAGAGCGAAGCGATGTTTTCCTGCGAGCCCTGTTCGCGCTCGACCTTGTTGGTCATCGAGTCGGGGCCGTCGGTCGTGCAGCCTGCCAGAAGAAGGGCCGAACCCAGGAGAAGCATGGCAGCAAGCCTTGGCTTGCGCTGGTGGCGGCGAGACGCCTCATGGACAGTAGAACCGGAGACGTCCGCAGTCATGGCAGCAAGTGTCAAAGGTTGATCCCTCAAATCGACAAGGTCTCGAAAGCCGTCGGCTTTCCGTTCCTACAGCGCCGCGCGTCTTTCAGGACGCACTCAGGTCGCTGTAACGGGTTGATTTTCTGCACAATTCTGCCCCCAAATCGACCCCGATCCAAGGAATTATGCAGTAGAGCCGCTGAAACTCCCCGCGGGCTCCGCAGCCGGGCTTCATCGGGCCTCGGCAAAACCGTCCGGTCAAACGCTCCGGCCAGCCATCCGTCACCGGTAGCGTCGATCACGCTAGCCTGTTGGCGGAAAAGATGTCCATACCAAAAAAAGGCGGTGGCGATATTTCGCCCCCGCCACGACTTACATTAGATAACGTCGAAAAAACGACAAATCAGCGGGCCAGGAGGCCTTCGCGCTGTGCACGCTTACGTGCCAGCTTGCGGACGCGGCGAACGGCTTCGGCCTTTTCGCGGGCGCGCTTCTGGGACGGCTTTTCATAATAGTCGCGCATCTTCATTTCGCGGAAAATGCCTTCGCGCTGCATCTTCTTCTTGAGAGCGCGGAGCGCCTGATCGACATTGTTATCGCGGACAAGTACCTGCACGTGAAATCCCGTTCCTTTGGTTCGAGTTGTTTGTGACTCCGTCAGGTGCCGGAGGCAAAAGAATGACATTCGCTAAGCTGGAAGCTTTACGATTAGGGGAGCGGATACCAGATCATCAGGTAAAAGTCCAGTGACGACATGAGGAAGTGCTGAAAAATCCTAGGATGTCGGGGCCGTGCCTGTTCCCGCACTGGAAGTAACCGATCGGCGACCATGTCGCAACGGCGCGCAAGTCCACGCAATTGCGTCGCAAAAGAAACGTTGCGCAGGCTTCGGATTTGCGATTTCTAACGGCAATGAGAACGGGGTTCATGGAGTGAGGCCGATGCGCAAATATTCAGTTTTCGCCGTGGCGCGCGAGGCGTTGCGCGGCCACAAGGGGTGGGGCCCGCACTGGGCTTCGCCCGAGCCGCGCAAGGAATACGACGTGATCATCATCGGCGGCGGCGGCCACGGCCTCGGCGCTGCCTACTATCTCGCCAAGGAACACGGCATCACCAATGTCGCCGTGCTGGAAAAGGGATGGATCGGCGGCGGCAATACCGGCCGTAACACGACGATCATCCGGTCCAACTATCTCTACGAAGAGAGCATGGACATCTACGAGCATTCGCTGAAGCTCTGGGAAAACCTCTCGCAGGATCTGAACTACAACGTCATGTATTCGCCGCGCGGCGTGATGATGCTGTCGCACAACATCCACGACCAGCAGTCGTTCAAGCGCCACATCAATGCCAACCGCCTCTATGGTATCGACAACGAGTGGCTGACGCCGGAGCAGGCCAAGGCCTATTGCCCGCCGCTCGATATCGCCAAGACGGCGCGTTACCCGATCAACGGCGCGGCACTCCAGCGCCGTGGCGGCACGGCGCGCCACGATGCGGTTGCCTGGGGCTATGCGCGTGCGGCTTCCGACCGCGGCGTGCACATCATCCAGAATTGCGAAGTGACCGGCATCCGTCGCGACGAAACCGGCCGGGTCGTCGGTGTCGACACCAACCGCGGCTACATCGGCGCCAAGAAGGTCGGCATCTCCGCCGCCGGCCATACGTCGGTGCTGATGCAGATGGCCGATGTGCGCGTGCCGTTGCAGAGCCAGCCGCTGCAGGCGCTGGTCTCTGAGCCGCTGAAGCCGATCTTCCCCTGCGTCGTCATGTCGAACTCGGTGCATGCCTATATCTCGCAGTCCGACAAGGGCGAGTTCGTCATCGGTGCC
Source organism: Ensifer sp. SSB1 (assembly GCF_016652895.1). Lineage (NCBI taxonomy): Bacteria > Pseudomonadati > Pseudomonadota > Alphaproteobacteria > Hyphomicrobiales > Rhizobiaceae > Ensifer > Ensifer sp. SSB1. Next base: position 21,676 of record NZ_JAEPRP010000014.1, on the reverse strand, counting down.
GGCACCGACCAGTTCAATTCCTATTCGCAGACGGGCGGCCTGCAGATCATCACCCATACACTCGATGCGATCTGCGAACTCTTCCCGATGTTCCGCCGCGTCAAGATGATGCGGCAGTGGGGCGGCATCGTCGACGTCACCCAGGACCGCTCGCCGATCCAGGGCGTCACGCCGGTACCGGGCCTGTTCCTGAACGCCGGCTGGGGTACGGGCGGCTTCAAGGCGACGCCGGGCTCGGCCAACCTCTTCGCCCATCTGATCGCCAAGGGCGAACCGCACCGTCTGGCCGCCGGGCTGACGCTGGAGCGCTTCCGCACCGGTCGGCTCATCGACGAGGCGGCTGCCGCCGCCGTTGCGCACTGAGGATTTCGAGATGCTTCTGATCTACTGCCCCTATTGCGAGGAAGAGCGCTCCGAGCTCGAATTCCGCGGCGCCGGCGATGCCCACATTGCCCGACCGGAGAACATCGCCGACATCACCGATGAACAGTTCGAGGAATACTTCTTCCTGCGTCAGAACCCGAAGGGTCTGATCTTCGAGCGTTGGCGCCATATCCACGGCTGCGGCCGTTTCTTCAACGCCGCCCGCGACACGGTCAGCGACCGCTTCTACACCACCTACAAGGCCGGCGAGCCGAAGCCTGACGTCGCCGCCATTCTTCAGAGCGAGCAGGATAAGGGAGCCGCGAAATGATGGGTGCCAATCGCATTCCAGGCGTCGGCCGCCTGACACCGGCACGCACGGCGCGCTTCACCTTCGACGGCCGCACGCTGACGGCGCTCGAAGGCGATACGGTCGCCTCGGCGCTTCTCGCCAACGGCATTCACTTGGTCGGCCGCTCGTTCAAGTATCACCGCCCGCGCGGCATTCTTTCGGCCGGTGCCGAGGAGCCGAACGCGCTGCTCGACGTTTCGCGGGATGCCGCCCGTCGTCAGCCGAACGTGCGCGCCACGGTGCAGGAAGTCTTCGACGGCATGAAGGTGGAATCGCAGAACCGCTGGCCGTCGCTCGCCTTCGACGTCGGCGGCATCAACGATCTCATGTCGCCGTTCTTCGCCGCCGGCTTCTACTACAAGACCTTCATGTGGCCGAAGGCTGCCTGGCACGCGATCTATGAACCCTTCATCCGCCGCGCGGCAGGCCTCGGCGTCGCGCCGACGGAGGCCGATCCTGACCACTATGCGAGCCGCTACGCTCATTGCGACGTGCTCGTCATCGGTGGCGGCGTTGCCGGTCTTTCGGCGGCACTTGCCGCCGCCAAGGCCGGTGCCAAGGTGATCATCTGCGACGAGCAGCCGGAAATGGGCGGTGCGCTTCGCTATGAAAGCGGCACGACGATCGACGGCAAGGACGGCTGGGACTGGGCGCAGGAGACTGCAAGGACCTTGGCCGAAATGGACAATGTCACGGTGCTCACCCGCACCACCGGTTTCGGCTACTACAATCACAATTTCGTCGGCCTCGTCGAGCGCGTGACCGATCATCTGGCGGCCCTCGACAAGTCGCTGCCGCGCGAGCGGCTGTGGCAGGTGCGCGCCAAGAAGGTGATCCTCGCCAACGGCCAGATCGAGCGGCACATGGTGTTCGCCAATAACGACCGTCCGGGCATCATGCTCGCTTCGGCCGGCCGCACCTATCTCAACCATTTCGGCGTCGCCGTCGGCTCCAAGGTCGGCGTCTACACCGCGCATGACTCTGCCTATGAGGCGGCCTTCGATTTGAAGCGCGCCGGTGTTTCGGTGGCGGCCATCGTCGATTGCCGCGAAAACCCGGGCGAGGCGGTGCTTGCCGAAGCGCACAAGCTCGGCATCGAAGTGCTGACCGGGCACTCGGTCATCAAGGCCGGCGGCAAGCTGCGGGTCAACTCGATCAGCGTCGCCCGCAATGGCGGCGGCTCGGCGCGCAAGATCGCGGTCGATGCGCTCTTGGTCTCGGCCGGCTGGACGCCGTCGGTGCACCTCTTCTCGCAGTCGCGCGGCAAGGTGAAGTTCGATGCGACGACGCAGCGCTTCCTGCCGGGCACTTACCTGCAGGATTGCCTTTCGATCGGCGCCTGCAACGGCACCGACGACCTGCAGGCCACGATCGACGAGGCGCTTGCGGCCGGCGAACTGACCGCACGGGCGGCCGGTGCAGAAGGCGGAGCGCAAGTGGCGCTTTCGGGCGAAAACCGGTTCGGCTGGACCGGCGGCATGATCGGCGCTGCGGAAGGTGCCGGTCCGGACACGACCGTCAAGGCCTTCATCGACTTCCAGCACGACGTCTGTGCCAAGGACATCCGTCTGGCGGTGCGCGAAGGCATGCACTCGATCGAGCACATCAAGCGCTTTACCACCAACGGCATGGCGTCCGACCAGGGCAAGCTTTCCAACATGCATGGTCTGGCGATCGCCGCCGAAGCGCTCGGCAAGGACATTCCGCAGGTGGGTCTGACGACCTTCCGCCAGCCCTATACGCCGGTGACCTTCGGCACGATCGTCAACCACTCCCGCGGCGCACTTTTCGACCCGGCGCGCAAGACGCCCGTTCACGCCTGGGAGGAGGCGCATGGCGCCGAGTTTGAGGATGTCGGCAACTGGAAGCGCGCCTGGTTCTACCCGCGTGCCGGCGAAGACATGCATGAGGCGGTCGCGCGCGAATGCAAGACGGTGCGTGATGTGGCGGGTGTCTTCGATGCCTCGACACTTGGCAAGATCGAGGTCGTCGGCCCGGATGCGGCCCAGTTCCTCAATCTCATGTACACCAACGCCTGGGACAACCTGAAGCCCGGCCGCTGCCGCTACGGCATCATGCTGCGCGACGACGGCTTCGTCTATGACGACGGCGTGGTCGGTCGCCTGGCAGAGGACCGCTTCCACGTGACGACGACGACCGGCGGTGCGCCGCGCGTCATGAACCACATGGAAGACTATCTGCAGACCGAGTTCCCGCATCTGAAGGTCTGGCTGACCTCGACGACCGAGCAATGGGCGGTCATCGCCGTCCAGGGACCGAAGGCACGCGAGATCATCGCACCGCTCGTCGAAGGCATCGACCTCTCCAATGAGGCCTTCCCGCACATGAGCGTCGCCGAGGGCAAGATCTGCGGCGTGCCGACACGGCTCTTCCGCATGTCGTTCACCGGCGAACTGGGCTTCGAAGTCAACGTGCCGGCCGATTACGGCCAGGCGGTCTGGGAAGCGATCTGGGCGCGGGCCGAGCCGATGGGCGCCTGCGCCTATGGCACGGAAACCATGCACGTTCTGCGCGCCGAGAAGGGCTACATCATCGTCGGCCAGGACACCGACGGAACCCTGACGCCTGACGATGCCGGTCTCTCCTGGGCCGTCTCGAAAAAGAAACCCGACTTCGTCGGCATCCGCGGCCTCAAGCGCCCTGATCTCGTCAAGGATGGCCGTAAGCAGCTCGTCGGCCTTCTCACCAAGGATCCGAAGGTGGTGCTGGAGGAAGGCGCGCAGATCGTCGCCGACCCGAACCAACCGAAGCCGATGACCATGCTCGGTCACGTGACGTCGTCCTACTGGTCGGCAAACTGCGGTCGCTCGATTGCGCTGGCCATGGTGGCCGGCGGCCGCGAGCGCCTCGGCCAGACGCTCTACGTGCCGATGACCGATCGTACCATCGCCGTCGAAGTGAGCGACATGGTGTTCTTTGACAAGGAAGGGGGCCGCCTCCATGGCTGACCAGGCAATTGCAAGCCGCAGGGCGGCGCTCACCTCACGCGGCGGTTCGGCCGAAGCGATCCTGACGCCGGCATCGACGGCAACCCGCATCTCGCTGCGCGCTGGTGCCGACGCGCTGCCGGCACTCTCGGCCGCTCTCGGCGTGACGCTGCCGACACGGCCGAAGACCTCGGCCTCCTCCGGCCAGCGCCATGCGCTGTGGATCGGTCCTGACGAGTGGCTGGTCATCGACGAAAGCGAAGCCGACCTGATGGCGGCCGCGGCGTCGAGCGGCACGCTGCATTCGGCGGTCGACATTTCGCATCGCAACGTCGCCGTCATCGTCAGCGGCCCTGGTGCGGACGTGGCTATCAACAGCGGCTGCCCGCAGGATCTGTCCTTGGCGATCTTCCCAGTCGGCGGCTGCTCGCGCACGATCCTCGGCAAGGCCGAGATCATCCTCTTCCGCACGGCTGAGGATCAGTTCCGGGTCGAGTGCTGGCGGTCGTTCTCGCCTTTCGTCTTCGGGCTGTTGTCCGAGGGCGCTGCCGACGCCGGCCACTAATTGAAACAGCGGGGAGGTGCGCGCAAGCACCTCCCGGCATTAGCAGGGCTCGCGCTCATTGCCGAGCGAGCAAGATGCCTTTTTCGAGGAGCGTGCGCTTCGTCGCTTCGTTCAGGTCGTAATCCTGCAGGCGCTCGGGTTCGACCCAGGCATGTTCGACGAACTCGTCGTTCAGGGTCACTTCGCGATTTTCCGCCTCGCAGTCAAAAATCAAGTAGATCATGTGGAGCTGTTCGGTTGAGCCGTCGGTATAGGACTTTGTCCTGATGTCGTCCCGGAAGGTCCAGGGTTTGATCACTCCGATCTCCAGACGGTCTCCAAGCTCTTCCCGTATTTCACGGCGCAGGCCTTCCTCCAGCCGTTCCCCCGGCTCGAGGCCGCCGCCGGAGAGTGCCCATTGCCCGGGAAACACGCCGCGATCGGGCGGCATCTTGCAGAGCAAATACGCACCTTTGTTCTGAATGAGTGGGCACACGATCACACGCTGACGCAATTACTTCTCCATTCGCTGACTGGGCGACCAAGAGTGCCGGTTCCAAGATCATGATCGTTCATGCCATGGCGCAGCGCTCTAGAACAGATCGCGCGCAAAGATTGCGTCGTCATCCATTGAGAGGGTTATGGAGCTCTGACTTTTCAGGCGAGGCGCAAGTACCAGTAGAGCGCGATCTCGCGTGTTCCAGGCGTCAGCGCGGAATAGAGATGCCGGTCGTAGCCGGCGAGTTCGAAGCCGTAACGTTCGTAGAAGCGGCAGGCCCCGACATTGTTCGACTGGGTCTCGAGCCGGATACCCGGCAGGCCCTGTTCCCTTGCCCATGATACCGCCCGGTCCACGAGGGCTCTGGCGACACCGGCCCGTCGCGCGGCTTTGTCGACCGCGATGTCGTCGACTTCGGCGAAGCCATTCCACGCCTTCGACAGCGCTATGTAGCCGGCGAGCTTGCCATCGATGCGCGCAGCAAAAAGGGCCGCCCCCGGCTCCATGGCGGCCTCCGCAAGCTCTTCCGGATCGGTTTCGCAGCTCTTGCTGTAGCTCTCAAGGGGAGCAACAGCGCCAAGACCGGGGCCGAGGAAGGGTGGCAGCGCCTCCGCCGTGATCTCGAAGGAGAAGTCGCAGCCGGTAAAGTCGCTGACGAAACGCGCGTCGGCCGGCTCCACGGATACGATTTCGCTCATTGGGGGTCGTCGCTCACGCCGCTTCAGGCATCGGCGGGGCGATCCTTGGGGTCGAACTGGATGATGGTCTGCCAGGTCGCCGTCAGCGCCGGCTTGCGCTCGCCTTCGATTTCGACGCTGACATCGTAGGTAATCATCAGCATGCTGGCGCCGCGGAAGCGTGCATCCGCCATGGTGAAATGGCCGCGCACCTTGGCGCCGCTCTTCACCGGCGCGACGAATCGCATTTTCTCGAAGCCGTAATTGATGCCCATGGTCTGCTCGCGGATCTTCGGCAGGCAATTGTAGTTCATGGCCGAGAGCAGCGAGAGCGACAGGAAGCCGTGCGCGATGGTGCCGCCGAAGGGCGTCTCGGCAGCGGCGCGGACCGGGTCGACGTGGATGTACTGATAGTCGCCGGTTGCCTCGGCGAACTTGTCGATCGTTTCCTGAGTGACCGTGATCCAGTCGGAAACGCCGACCTCCTTGCCGACGAGGTCCTTGATCTCAGAAAGTGAAATGTCCTGCAGCATGTGAACGCCTCGAAGCAAGCCCCCCGAGCGATCTATAGGCTCGCCCGTTGCAACCTGCAAGTGGTGGAAAAGCTTTAGAAAACCTCGACGAAGAAGGCGACCGAGCGCGGTGCGACGTGATCGGCGGGAACTGACGCCGTCAGCGCATCCTGCCATTTTCCATCGACACTGTCGGGCAAGCGGACGGGATGCGGCGCATGGCTGCGATTGTGGACGACGGCAAGCCGCGTCGCCCGTTTCTGGGTGCGGTCTCGGGTTGCGAGCACCATCATCAGATTGTCCGTCGCCGGATGCTCCCAGTCGCCGGTCGCCATCGGCTGACCGTCAAGGCGGCGCCATTCGACATCGCCCTTTCCGGTCAGGAAGGCGGTCTCGTCGAAGACCCCGAAGCGCCGGCGCATGGCCGAAAGTGCTGCCGTGTGGGAAACGATCTCGTCGTCCATCGCCGCCCAGTCGAGCCAGGTAATCGTGTTGTCCTGGCAATAGGCGTTGTTGTTGCCCTTCTGGCTCCGCCCGCCTTCGTCGCCCGCCGTCAGCATGATCGAGCCGCGGGAGGAAAACAGTGTGCCGATCAGCGCCATCACGTCATGGCGGCGGGCCGCCAGAATTTCCGCATCGGCTGTCGGACCTTCCGCGCCGTTGTTCCAGGAGTGGTTTTCGTTGTGGCCGTCGCGGTTTTCTTCGCCGTTCGCCTCGTTGTGTTTGCCCGCATAGGAAACGAGGTCGGCAAGTGTGAAGCCGTCATGGGCGGCGATGAAGTTGACCGTCCTGGTCGCGCTTTCGCCCCAGCGGGCAAAGCTCCCCGAAGAGCCGGCGAGAGCCGTCGCCAGGGCGCCCACCGAATGCCGGTCTCCGCGCCAGTAGATGCGGATGTCGTCTCGGGCGCGGTCGTTCCATTCGAGGAACGGGGCGGGGAAGTTGCCGAGCTGGTAGCCGCCCGGGCCGACGTCCCAGGGCTCAGCGATCAGCACCCGGTCTGCAAGCAGGGCGTCGGCTGAAATCGCTTGGAAAAGCCGGGCATCGCGATGGAAGCCACCCATGTCGCGCCCAAGGATCGAGGCAAGATCGAAGCGGAAGCCGTCGACGCCGGCAGCGCGAACGAAATGGCGCAGACTGTCGAGGATCAGTGCCTCGACCACCGGGTGGTCGCAAGCGACCGTGTTGCCACAGCCGGTATCGTTGATCAGTTCGCCCGGGCGACCCGTGACATGGCGGTAATAGGTGAGGTTGTCGAGGCCGCGCATCGACAAGGTTGTGCCGAAGCGATCGCTTTCGCCGGAGTGGTTGAAGACGAGATCGAGGATGACGCCGATGCCTTCCTTGCGCAGCGCTTCGACCGTCTTGCGCAATTCCTTGATGCCGCCGGGCACGAGGCGTGGATCGAGCGCCATCGGGGCGATCGGATTGTAGCCCCAGCCGTTCTTTAGCCCGAGCGGTGGCAGATGGCGCTCATCGATCCAGGCAACGATCGGCATCAGCTCGACCGCCGAGACGCCAAGGCGCTTCAGGTGCTGGATGATGGCGGGCTCGGCAAGCGCCGCCACCGTGCCGCGTTTGGCTTCGGGCACGTCGGGGTGGAGGATGGTGAAAGGCTTGACGGCGATTTCGTAAACGAGACCGCCGGTGCGAAAGAGCGGCACCTTTACCTTGGCTGGCTTTGCCTCGGTGACGATGGCCTTCGGCACGAGGTCGGCGGTGTCTTCGCCAAGGATAGTCAGTCGCGGATCGTGGCGGAACGGGCGGTCGAGTTCCAAGGCATAGGGATCAACGAGAAGCTTGGATGGATCGAACCAGAGACCGTGATCGGGCGAATAGACGCCATCGGCGCGAAAGCCGTAGCGCGTTCCCTTCGGTGCGTCGACAACCGTCACGCTGTGGACGTCGCCGCTCCGTGTCATCGGCAGCTGGCGCAGTTGTTTGGCGCCTGATTTGTCGAACAGGCAGAGATCGATACGGGCGGCGTTGTGCGACCAGACCGAAAACACGGTGCCGTCAGAGGTAACGGTGGCACCGAGGGGTGGGTTTCCGATCGTCGGCATGAAAGCGTCCCTCTTCCTGGTGTCGTCGGTGTGTGTGGCTTACCCCCCACTGCCCTGCCGGGCATCTCCCCATAAGGGGGAGTTGTTCGCGGCACGGCTTTGCCCTGAGATGGCGTTGACGGTGCGGTGCCTCGTCGCCCGCGAGCCAACACATCGGTTTGGCGGTGGGACGGGAGGCTGCCACAAGTCGATTTCCCCCTTGTGGGGGAGATGCCCGGCAGGGCAGTGGGGCTAAGCGGCAAACGAAAGAGGGCCGCATCAAGCGGCCCCGATAATGCGGTATCTCAGGTAATGACGCTCGGCTCGGTGCGGCCGGTGCGGGTCTTGATGCCGGCGATCTCGTCGGCGACGGCGATGAGATCGGCGAGCGCCGTCTGCGTCTCGATATCGTGACGCGAAGCGTCCGGCTCGAAGCGCTCGATATAGACGCGCAGCGTCGCGCCAGATGTACCGGTGCCCGACAGACGGAAGACGACGCGGGAGCCGCCTTCGAACAGGATGCGGATGCCCTGGTTCTTGCTGACGGAATGGTCGACCGGGTCGTTGTAGGCGAAGTCGTCTGCTGTCGCGACCTTGAGTGCGCCGAAGGACTTGCCGGGCAGCGTGGCAAGCTGGTCGCGCAAATTGGCGATCAGGCCGTTGGCCGCATCGCTGTCGACCTCCTCGTAGTCATGGCGCGAATAGTAGTTGCGGCCATAGGTCGCCCAATGGTTCTTGACGATGTCGAGGGCGCTTTCCTTGCGCACGGCGAGGATGTTGAGCCAGAGCAGCACGGCCCAGAGCCCGTCCTTCTCGCGCACGTGGTTGGAGCCGGTGCCGGCACTTTCCTCGCCGCAGATCGTCGCCATGCCTTCGTCGAGCAGGTTGCCGAAGAATTTCCAGCCGGTTGGCGTCTCGTAGAGGCCGATGCCGAGCTTCTCGGCCACGCGGTCAGCGGCACCGCTGGTCGGCATCGAGCGTGCGATACCGGCGATGCCTTTGGCATAGCCAGGTGCCAGATGCGCATTGGCGGCAAGCATCGCCAGGCTGTCGGATGGGGTGATGAAGATGCCGCGGCCGATCACCAGGTTGCGATCGCCGTCGCCGTCGGAGGCAGCGCCGAAATCAGGCGCGTCGGGTCCCATCATCGTCTCGTAGAGCGCACGGGCGTGCACCAGGTTCGGATCCGGATGGTGACCGCCGAAGTCCGGCAACGGAACGAAATTCATCACCGAGCCCTTGGGCGCGCCAAGGCGCTTTTCGATGATCTCCTTGGCGTAGGGCCCGGTGACGGCGCTCATGGCGTCGAAGACGACGCGGAAACCGCCGCCGATCAGCTTGCGGATGGCGTCGAAGTCGAACAGGCTTTCCATCAGTTCGGCATAGTCGGCGACCGGGTCGATGACGGTCACCGTCATGCCTTCGATTTCCTGGGTGCCTTCAGCGTCAAGATTGATGTCGGCGACATCGGCGATCTTGTAGCTGTCGATGACCTTGCTGCGGGCATAGATCGCGTCGGTGACCTTTTCCGGTGCCGGGCCGCCATTGCCGATATTGTACTTGATGCCGAAATCTTCGGTCGGGCCGCCAGGATTGTGGCTGGCTGAAAGCACGATCCCGCCAAAGGCCTTGTACTTGCGGATGACGTTTGAGGCAGCCGGCGTCGACAGAATGCCGCCGCGACCGACGAGCACACGGCCGAAGCCGCTGGCCGCCGCCATCTTGATGGCGATCTGGATGACTTCGCGGTTGTAGTAGCGGCCGTCGCCGCCGATCACCAGGGTTTCGCCTTTGAAGCCTTCGAGCGAATCGAAGATCGACTGGATGAAGTTCTCGGCATAGTTCTTCTGCTGGAAGACCGGGACCTTCTTGCGCAGCCCTGACGTGCCAGGCTTCTGGTCGCCGTAGGGGGTTGTGGTAACCGTTCTTATCATGCTGACTTAACCTTTCCCGAGAAGACCGGAATAAAGAGAGACGTAACGCTCGGCACTTGTGGCCCAGGAAACGTCCGATTTCATGCCCTGAGTCTGAATTCGTGCCCAGACCTTGGGTTCGCTGTATGCGCGCATTACGCGCCTGATCGCAAGCCGCAACCCGTCGGCCGTGATCGGAGTAAACTGGAAGCCGGTGGCGACCTTGGCCGCAAGCCCGGCCTCGTTGGCATCAATGATCGTATCGGCCAGCCCGCCGGTGCGCGCGACGACCGGCACGCAGCCGTAGCGCAGGCCATAGAGTTGGGTGAGCCCGCAGGGTTCGAAGCGTGACGGAATGAGGATCGCGTCCGATCCTGCCTGCATGAGGTGGGACAGAGGCTCGTTGTAGCCGGTGACCATGCCAATATGGCCGCGGTGGCGCGAGGCCGCCGCCAGAAGCGCGCCTTCGAGCGCCGCATCGCCAGAGCCGAGCACGATGAGTTTGCCGCCCATGGCAACGATTTCATCTGCGACTTCCGCGACGAGATCCATGCCCTTCTGCCAGGTGAGCCGGCTGACGACGCAGAAGATCGGGCCGTTGCCCTTCTCCAGGCCGAAGCGCTCTTCGAGTGCGCGTCGGTTGCCGAGGCGCTGCTTCAAGGTCGTCGCGCTGAAATGCTGGGCGATATGCGGGTCGGTCTGGGGGTTCCAGATGTCGGCGTCGATGCCGTTGACGATGCCCGAAAGGTCGCCGAGGCGGCTCTTCAACAGGCCCTCGAGGCCCATGCCGAATTCCGGCGTCAGGATCTCCTGGGCATAGGACGGGCTGACCGTGGTGACGGCGCTTGCAGTCTGCAAGCCGCCTTTGAGGAACCCGACATCGCCGTAATACTCGACGAACTGCATCGAAAAGGCTTCCGGGGGAAGGGCGAGCTCGGGGAAGATCGAGGCGCCGAACTGGCCCTGGAAGGCGATGTTATGGATCGTCATGACCGTCGGCGTGGCGGCGGCGGGGCTGAAATGCATGTAGACCGGCGTCAGTGCCGTCTGCCAGTCATGGGCGTGCACGACATCGGGTTTAAAGCCGGAAACGACATCGCCCGCTGCGATCTCGGCGGCTGCGAGCGACAGGGCGGCGAAGCGGCGGAAGTTGTCGACATAGTCGCGGCCGGTCGCATCGACATAGGGGCCGCCATCTCGCTGGTAGAGCGCCGGCTGGTCGAGAACCAGGAGGTCAACCCCGTCGATCTCGGCCGAAAGAACCGCGGCCCGATCGCCGAACAGATTCTCGAAGGCGCCGACCTTCTTTTTCTTTTTCAGCTTCTGCAGCACGGCGGGATAGCCGGGCACCAGAGTGCGGGTCTCGACGCCGTGTGGCACAAGTGCCGCGGGAAGCGCGCCGACGACATCGGCGAGCCCCCCGGTCTTGACCAGCGGATACACTTCGGACGCAACGGACAGGACTTTCATGGAAGGCAGCCTACATCCCCAGCTTGTCGATCATCGTTTGTGTGATCAGGCAGACACCGTTTTCCGAACGCCGGAAACGTTTGGCATCGAGCTCCGGATCGTCACCGACGACGAGGCCCTCCGGGATCACGACCCGACTGTCGATGACCACGTTGCGCAGCGTCGCATGGCGACCGATCTTCACATCGGGAAGAACTACGGCATTCTCCAGACGGGAATATGAATTAACCCGGACGCCTGTGAATAACAGGCTGCGATTGAGTGCTGCGCCCGAGATGATGCAGTCGCCGGAGATGAGCGACGAGGTTGCCGAGCCGCGGCGGTTTTCGTCGTCATGCACGAACTTTGCCGGCGGCTTGATCTCGGCGAAGGTCCAGATCGGCCAGGTGCTGTCGTAGATGTCGAGCTCCGGCGTCACATGGGTCAGGTCGATATTGGCCTGCCAGTAGGCATCGATCGTGCCGACGTCGCGCCAATAGGCCTCGCGCTCGAAATCGGAGCGCACGCAGGACTGCGCAAAGCGATGAGCAACCGCTTTGCCGTTGTCGACGATGTAGGGAATGATGTCCTTGCCGAAGTCGCGGCTCGATTTCGGATCGGCGGCGTCGCGGCGCAGGAGATCCATCAGGAACTTCGTGTGGAAGACGTAGATGCCCATGGAGGCCAGGGCCATCTCGGGATTGCCCGGGATGCCGGGCGGATCGGCCGGCTTTTCGACGAAGGCGATGATGCGGTCCTTCTCGTCGACATGCATGACGCCAAAGCCAGTCGCTTCCATGCGCGGCACTTCCAGGCAGCCGATGGTGACGTCGGCGCCGGAATCGACGTGCTGCTGCAGCATCAATTCATAGTCCATCTTGTAGATATGGTCGCCGGCGAGGATGACCATGTATTCGACGCCATGGTCCTCGATGATATCGATGTTCTGGTAGACCGCGTCGGCGGTGCCTTCGTACCATTGCGTTTCGGAAACGCGCTGGCTGGCCGGGAGAATATCGAAGCTTTCGTTTCGTTCCGGGCGGAAGAAGTTCCAGCCACGCTGCAGGTGGCGGATCAGCGAATGCGCCTTGTACTGGGTGGCGACGCCGATACGGCGGATACCGGAATTCAGCGCATTCGAAAGCGCGAAGTCGATGATACGGGCCTTGCCGCCGAAATAGACTGCCGGCTTCGCCCGCCGGTCGGTCAGCTCCTTCAGGCGACTGCCGCGACCGCCAGCGAGAACATAGGCCATGGCATCACGTGCCAGAGGTTGCGTACGCTTTTCCACCATTTGTCCTCCCCAATCATTGACTTGCGGGGTCGTCACGGCGGCTTTCGGCGACGCCTTGCGGCCCTCGAATTTTACTGTCTCATTCCGCCTTCCGGGTTTGTCCGGCGGAGCGGATGAAGTCTATTCCTGCTCCAGCATCAGCGTCGCCAGAGGCGGCAGCGTGATGTTGGCCATTGTCGCTCCCGTGGCGCTCTTCTCGGCATAAACGGCGCCGCCGTTGCCCTTGCCGCTTCCTCCGTAGATCTCCGCGTCGGTGTTGAGGATCTCCTTCCAGCGACCCTTGACCGGCAGCGGAATGGCGTAGCTTTCCCGGTAGACGGGTGTGAAATTGGTGATGACGGCGACGAGCTTTTCACCGGGCGCCTTGCGCAGCCAGGCGAACACCGAATTGTCTCGGTCGTCGGCCAGCAGCCACTCGAAGCCGTCTCCCTCGCAATCGCGCGCATGTAAAGCGGGCTTGGCGCGGTAGGTGCCGTTGAGGTCACGCACCAGCCGCCGCATGCCTTCGTGCAGGTGGTACTCGAGCAGGTTCCAGTCGAGCGCACGATCCTCGGACCACTCGCGCCACTGCGCGAACTCCTGACCCATGAACAGGAGCTTCTTGCCGGGATAGCCCCACATGAAGGCGTAGTAGGCCCTGAGATTTGCAAACTTCTGCCAGTCGTCGCCGGCCATCTTGGCGATCAGCGATCCTTTGCCGTGCACGACCTCGTCATGGGACAGCGGCAACACGAAGTTCTCGCTGAAGGCATAGAGCAGGCCGAAGGTCAGGTCGTTGTGGTGGTGCCTGCGATGGATCGGCTCGCGCGACAGATACTGCAGCGTATCGTGCATGAAGCCCATGTTCCACTTGAAGCCGAAGCCTAAGCCCCCGGCATGAACCGGATGCGAGACTTTCGGCCAGGAGGTCGATTCCTCGGCGATCGTCAGGACGCCCTTGTGCACCCCGTAGATTTCCGTGTTCATCGTCTGGAGGAAGCGGACCGCCTCCAGATTTTCGTTGCCGCCATATTCGTTCGGCACCCACTCGCCGTGCTTGCGCGAATAGTCGAGGTAGAGCATCGAAGCGACCGCGTCGACGCGCAGACCGTCAACGTGGAATTTCTCGGCCCAGTAGAGCGCGTTGTTGACGAGGAATGACAGCACCTCCTGGCGGCCGAAATTGTAGATCGCCGTGTTCCAGTCGGGATGAAAGCCCTGGCGCGGGTCTTCGTGCTCATAGAGCGCGGTGCCGTCGAACCAGCGCAGCCCGTGCTCGTCGGTCGGGAAATGTGCCGGCACCCAATCGAGAATGACGCCAATGCCGACCTTGTGGCAGCCGTTGACGAAACGGGCAAAGCCCTCGGGTTCGCCGAAGCGGGCGGTTGGTGCATAGAGGCCGGTCGTCTGGTAGCCCCAGGACGGGTCGAAAGGAAACTCCGAGATCGGCAGGAACTCGATATGGGTGAAGCCCATGTCGACGCAGTAGGGGATCAGCCGGTCGGCGAGTTCGTCCCAGGAAAGCATCTCGCCGTTGTCGCGGCGCTGCCAGGAGCCGGCATGGACCTCGTAGATCGAGATCGGCTGGCGCCGCGCGTCGACCGTCGCCCAATGCTTGCGATGCGCTTCGTCCTCCCAGGTTTGCGCGATCTCCGGGGTCGTCACGGAGGCGGTATTGGGGCGCAGTTCGGAGCGTCGGGCAAACGGGTCCGCCTTCAGCGGCAGCAAGGTGCCGTTGCGGTCGAGGATCTCGTATTTGTAGGCGAGGCCTCCTTCGACCCCAGGGATGAAGATCTCCCAGATGCCGGTGTCGGCGCGCAGCCGCATGACATGCCGCCGTCCGTCCCAGTCATTGAACTGGCCGACGACCGAAACGCGCTTGGCATTCGGTGCCCAGACGGCGAAGTGATAGCCCTCGGCGCCATCGTGATGGATCGGATGCGCGCCCATCTTGTCGAAAAGCCGCAGGTGCGAACCTTCGCGGATGTAGTAGTCGTCCATCGGGCCGAGGACCGGACCGAAGCTGTAAGGGTCGATGACAATCCATTCGCCGCCCTGGTTGCGGGCGCGGTAGCGCACTGGCTGGGGCTTCTTCAGGGAGATGGTTCCTTCGAAGAAGCCAGCGTCGTCGCGGCGTTCGAGTGCGCCGAGTTCCTTGCCGGCGAGCGTCTCCGCCGTCACGGTCTCGGCATCGGGAACGAAGCATCGGGCACGAATGGTCTTGCCGGCTGGATGCACGCCAAGGACCGCGAAGGGGTCTTCGTGCGTGCCCGAGAGGATGGCCGCGATGTCCGGCGCTGACAGCAGACCTGAAGCTGCGGGTTCCGGGTCCTTGCCGGCCGAAGGCGTCATCCAGCTCTCCAGATTTCCCCGGCATATTGCCGGATGGTGCGATCGGACGAGAACCAGCCCATCCGTGCGGTGTTGCGGATCGCCTGCGAATACCAGTCGGAAGGCTTGGTCCAGAGCTGGTCGATTTCCCGCTGCGTTTTGGCGTAAGCCTCGAAGTCAGCGGCAACCATGAACCAGTCGTGATTGTAGAGCCCATCGACGAGGCCGGAGAAGCGGTTGCGGTCATCGGGCGAGAAGACGCCCGAGGCAATTGCCTGCAGCGCCTGCGACAGCTCGCGCGAGCCTTCGATGACCGCGCGCGGATTGTGGCCTTCGGCGCGCGCCCTCGTCACCTCTTCGGCGGTCATGCCGAAGATCTTGATGTTTTCCTCGCCAATCCAGTCGCGCATTTCGACATTGGCGCCGTCAAGCGTGCCGATCGTCAGCGCGCCGTTGAGCGCGAACTTCATGTTGCCGGTGCCGGACGCTTCCATGCCCGCCGTCGAGATCTGCTCGGAGAGGTCGGCGGCCGGAACCATGATCTCGGCGAGCGAGACGTTGTAGTTCGGGACGAAGACGATCTTCAGCAGCCCGCGCACTGCCGGGTCGTTGTTGACGACGCGGGCGACGTCGTTGGCAAGCTTGATGATCAGCTTGGCATTGTGATAGCTCGGCGCCGCCTTGCCGGCGAAGAGCTTGACGCGCGGCACCCAGTCGAGCTCCGGATGCGAGCGGATCTGGTCATAGAGCGCGACCGCCTCGATGATGTTCAGAAGCTGGCGTTTGTATTCGTGGATGCGCTTGATCTGGATGTCGAACATCGCCGACGGATCGAGCCTAATGCCGAGCCGGCTCTGCACGAGTTGGGCGAGGCGCACCTTGTTGGCGCGCTTGACGGCAGCGAAATGCTCCTGGAAATCCGGCTTGTCGGCGAAGGCGTCGAGCGCCTGCAACGCCTCGGTGTTGTCCATGAACTCGTCGCCGATCGCATCGCGGATCAGGCCGAAGAGACCGGGGTTGCACTGCATCAGCCAGCGCCGCGGCGTGATGCCGTTGGTCTTGTTGTTGATGCGATCGGGATAGAGCCGGTGAAGGTCGGCAAAGACCGTTTCCTTCATCAGTTCCGTATGCAGCGCCGAAACGCCGTTGATCGAATGCGAGCCGACGAAGGCAAGGTTGCCCATGCGCACGCGGCGCTCGCCACTCTCGTCGATCAGCGAGATGTTGCGGATCTCGTCGTCGGTCGCGCCCTTCTGCCGGCGCGCTTCGATGAGGATCTTGGCGTTGATCGCGTAGACGATCTGCATGTGGCGCGGCAGGAGGCGCTCGATGAGCGGTACGGGCCAGCTTTCCAGCGCCTCGGGCAGCAGCGTGTGGTTGGTATAGGAGATCGTCCGCCGGGTGATGTCCCAGGCCTGCTCGAAATCGAGGCCGTGCACGTCGGTCAGGAGCCGCACCAGTTCGGCAACGGAGACGGCCGGGTGCGTGTCGTTCAACTGGATGGCAACCGCGTCGGGCAGCGAGGAGAAGTCCGGATATTGCTGCAGATGCCGGCGCAGGATGTCCTGCAGCGAGGCGGAGGAGAAGAAGTACTCCTGGCGCAGGCGCAGTTCCTGACCGGCAGGCGTCGCGTCGGCCGGATAGAGAACGCGCGTCAGGCTTTCGGCCTTGTTGCTTTCGCGAAGGGCGCCGATATGGTCGCCGGCGTTGAAGGCGGCAAGCAGGATCGGGTCGATCGGCTGCGCCGTCCAAAGCCGCAACGTGTTGACCCGCTTTGCCCGCCAGCCGACGGCGGGTGTATCGAAGGCCGTGGCAATGACGCGTTCGGCCGGCTTCCAGACGAAACGCTGGATTTCCTCGTCGACATTCGCCGTCTCGACGACACCGCCGAAGCCGATTTCGTAGGAGCTTTCCCGCCGCTCGAATTCCCAGGGGTTGCCGTGGGCAAGCCAGGTTTCCGGCAGTTCCACCTGCCAGCCGTCGGCCATCTGCTGGCGGAAGAGGCCGTGCATGTAGCGAATGCCGTAGCCATAGGCCGGCACGTCGACGGTCGCCATCGATTCCATGAAGCAGGCGGCGAGACGACCGAGGCCGCCATTGCCGAGCGCCGCATCCGGCTCGAGTTCGGCAACGACGTCGATGTCGACGCCGAGAGAAGCGAGCGCATCGCGCATTTCGTCCATCAGGCCGATATTCGTCATGGCGTCGCGCATCAGGCGGCCGATGAGGAATTCGAGCGATAGATAGTAAACGCGCTTGGCTCCGGTCGAGTAGGTCTTGCGGGTCGAATCCATCCACTTGTCGGTGATGCGATCACGCGCGACCAGGATGGCTGCGGTCAGCCAGTCGTGGGGCTTGGCGACCTTGGGATCCTTGCCGATGCGGTACTTCAGGCGTTCGAGGATTTCGACGGCAAGCTGGCCGGGTTCGGACGACCTTGGGGCGGGCTGCGGCACTTCGTTGGTGGAGAGCCTGTTCATCATGAAACTGTCTTTACCCTTTTGCGTTGGGAGGTCGCAGGCCGGAACCGACCGGGGATGAGGCAATTTATGCATCGATCCGAAGCGCTTGCAACAGATGTTTTTAAATGGATTAGAACTGTCTCAAGCTGTTGGAAGTCGCTGGCGGGAGGGACCCCGTAATCCCCAAACGCAAACGCCGCCCGGCAGAACCGGGCGGCTTGAAAGGGGACAGGTCGACGCCTTACTTCGTCAGGCGCGTCGCCATGGCCGAGGCCTTTTCGCCGATCGCCTTGAAGGCTGCGATCAGATCGGAGGCTTCTTCCGCCTGGAAGTAGTTGGCCTCGGTCGTCGCGCAGGCCTTGAGCAAGGACTTGCCGCGGTCCGGCGCCATGAAGGCGACGGTGTAGACCTGAACATTGTTCTTTCGAGCGGTGTCGCACCACGCCAGGGTCGTCGTGTCGTCGCTCGTGTTGTTGTTGTCGCCATCGGTCATGAAGACGATGTACTTGGTGGGAACCTGGCCGTTCTTGGCCTTGTGGGCCGCGTCCTCGGTGGTCGCGGTCACGCGACTGTAGGCCGTCTTGAAGGCGTTACCCGATGCGGTGCCGCCTGTCGCGACAAGGGCGTTCACATAGGTCGAAGTACCGGCTGTGCCCCAATCGAGGTTCCCTGCGGTGTCCTGCGCCGAGTTGTAGGAAACGGCTGCCGTACGAACATACAGAGTATTGGGATCGGCGGTCTTCAATTGCTTGAGCAGATCGCTGACGGCGGTTTTCAGCGCGTCGACCTTCGTCACGTAGCAGGGGCTAGTTGCCTTCAGGTTCGGATACTTGCTCCAGTTCGATTCGGTGTAGTTGGGGCACGACGACTTGGTCGTGTCCTTTGTATTGGTCTTCCAAGCCATGGAGCCGGAGCGATCGAGAACCAGGTACATCGAAAGAGCATTCTTGCTCTCTGTAGCACTTTCGGCGGTCGCGCGGGTTTCGATGTCGATCGATGACTTCCCGAGCAGGCGTGTCAGCGCATTGAACTGGAACGTCTGCCTGTTCAGGACCGTGACGTTGTAGGCCTTGCCGGTCGGGCCATTGCTGCTTTCAATAATGTCGATGGTCGGCTGGCTGGCCGTCGAGGCTTCCGGCAAACCGGTCTTGGCCGCGGAGCCCGTACCGCTTTGATCGTTCTCGCCGGGACTGTCGACGTTGGAGCCGCCCGTCTGGGTCTTGAGGAAGGCCGCGGCTATTTCCTTTGCCTTGGCAATCGTTGGCGGATCCTTTGAAACCAGCGAAGAGGCCGCTGCAAGCGCTGCGGCATCCGCTGCGTCCTGCATCTGGTTCTTGGCCGTCATCATGCCGGCCATATCAACGGCGATGCCGCCAGCCGCCAATATCAATGGCGTTGCGAGTGCAGCCATCATGCCAAAATTGCCACCCCGGTCCTTGAGCATCGCTACGAAGGTCCGGCCTACCGTGTATCGTCTTCCCATCTTTGCACACCCCAAAGGAACACGTTGCAAGCTTGAGGGCATCAATAGCGTCGATGGCTTACGATATCGTTCCTGCAATCGCTGCAATTTTAACGGAATACAGGAAAACCAGTGCTTACAGCGGGTTCCGCTGCACACGCCCTGTTCGGAATCGGGAATGGGGTTGTATCAAATCGGATCAGGGCACCGGAATGACGTCGACGGCCTGTTTCGTCGTCTGGCTGCCGTAGCTCTTCAGGACCCCGATGACGGGGGCAACGTCGCCGTAATCACGGCCATGACCGACGACGATATGGTCGGTTCCTGCAGGAATGTTGTTGGTCGGGTCCAGCTCGAGCCAGCCGCCCGTGGTGCCGCACCAGATCCGCACCCAGGCATGCATGGCGTCGGCACCCTCCAGGCGTTCCTTGCCGGGCGGAGGGATTGTCCGCAGGAAGCCGCTCACATAGCCGGCGGGGATGCCGAGACTCCTCAGCGCCACGATCATCACATGGGTGAAATCCTGACAGACGCCGCGTTTCAGCTTGAACGCCTCGCCCGGTGTCGTGTTCACCGTCGTTGCCTCGCCGTCATAGGTGAAATCGCGGTGGATGCGCTCGCACAGGGCGGTGGCGATCTGTCGGATCGTCATGGTGTCGGTGACGATTGATTGCGCGTAGGCCGCGATGTCCGGAACTTCCGGCAGGAGCGGGCTCGGCCCCGTGAAATGGTGCGGCGCTTCGGCGTCGACGGACCAGCAGGCGGAGAGCTCGGCCGGGAGACCATCGAGGCCTGGAGAAAAGTCGGCGGTCAGCGGCTGCGGTTCCACTTGGACCCGTGCCTGCATGCGGATCGTCAGATCGGCATGAGAAGAGCGGAACAGGATGGCCGTGAAAGGATTGGCGAAGAAATCGACGCTTTCCGCGCGCTCGGCCGGCGTTGGCTGGCAGCTCAACGACCCGACGATGAGCCGCTGTCGACCGGGAAGCGTTGCAGGCATCACCCGCACGAGGTGGCGACCGCCGGAGACCGGTACTTCGTAGTCATAGGTGATCTTCAGGCTGATATCGTAAAGCAATGGTTGCGCCCCTAGCCGAGATAGGTTCGCGCGAGCAGGTTGGACAGGCTTTCAAGGTCCTGCTCCAACCGATTGTAGACGCCGAGGTTCATGGCTTCCGGCGTCATCACGGCCAGGCCCGAATGCAGGCGCATTGCCTCGCGGTAGAAGGGGGACATCTGCCCATTGACGAAAGCGTTCGGCAACAGTTCGACCTCAGTCTTGATCTCGTTCAACTGGTAGAGAACCGAGCGCGGGTTGAGCGGGTCGAGTGCCAGCAGGTCGGTTACGGTCAATGCGGCGGTGCTGACATTGTAGCGCCTGCGGTGAGTCATGACGCTGTCGCCGATCTCAAGCAGCATGTCGTAGGCGCCGTCGGGTGCATCCGGGCCCGACATGTGCCCGAGCAGCCGCGTCATGTGCAGGCCGCGCTCGAGATAACGGCCGGCCGAAAGAAAACGCCAGCCGGTAAATCGATACATGTTTTCGTGCACGAGACCGGCAAAACCGGCGAGCTTGCGCAAGAGCACGGTCATCGCCCGTGTCGCGTCGTCGCCGGCCTGTACCGTCGCATGGAACTTGCGCGCCGTCTGTGACAGATCGTTCAGCGCCAGCCAACCGTCCGGCGAAAACCGGTCGCGGATGTTTCCGGCGCTGAAAAGGGCGCTGGAAATGTTGGCAAGCAGGCTGTCGGGCACCGGCTGGCGGGTGTCGATGTCGAGGGCGGCGAGATAGTCGCTGACGTCTCTCAGGAGCGGCAGGTCGGGATCGGCGGTTTCGGCGAAACGTCCGTGCCAGGCGCGCAGGATGCGCAGTGCCCCCTCGGCACGTTCGATGTAGCGGCCGAGCCAGAAGAGATTGTCGGCCGCCCGGCTCGGCAGGCTTCCCGGCATGTTGCGGGTGAAACTCTCTTCGGCCGGAAGCAGCGTCGTGCGTTCGACCGGCCGTTCGCTGACGATCCAGACATCGGCGGCGGTGCCGCCCGCCTGCATTGCAATCGCGGCGACGTCGTCGCCGGAGCCGATACGGGCGAAACCGCCGGGCATGATCTGCCAGCCGTCACGGCTACGCGCTGCAAAGACGCGCAGGCTCATCGGGCGCGGCGTGAGCCGGCCGCGAACCCAGGCAGGCGTTGTCGAAAGCGTGACGACCTCCTGGCCGACGAGCTTGCCGCCTTCGGCGCCAAGCCAATCGGCGATCGATGCACGGGCTTCCTCGTCGAGCGTCGCGCCCAGTACCGACTGGCCGTTGTCGTCGAAAAAGGGGCGTGTGGCATAGGCCGGACCGATGACCATGCGATCGAGGTTGGCAGCCACCTGCTCACGCTCCGCCGGCTGCCCGCACCACCAGGTGGCGATCGAGGGCAGCTTCTGCTCTTCGCCGAGCAGGTGGCGGCAGATCGCGGGCAAGAAGGCGAGGAAGGCGCGTGTTTCGACGATGCCGGTCCCAAGCGCGTTGACGATCGAGACCGATCCGGCGCGAAGCGCCTCGACGATGCCGGGGGTGCCGATATGCGAAGATTGGTTGAGTTCGAGCGGGTCGGCAAAAGCGGCGTCGAGGCGGCGCCAGAGGACGCCGATGGGCTTGAGGCCGGCGACGGTTCGCACCATCACCCGGCCGCCGACGACCGTCAGATCCTCACCCTCGAGCAGCATGAAACCCAGGTAGCGGGCGATGTAGGCGTGCTCGAAATAGGTCTCGTTGGCGATGCCGGGCGAAAGCACGGCGATGCGATCATCCGGATGCAGCTTGCGGCTCTGAAGCGCGTCGCGGAATTCTCCGAAGAAACCCGCCA
>NZ_JAEPRP010000181.1:2966-14850 GCF_016652895.1 Ensifer sp. SSB1 | reverse complement strand
ATGACCCCGGCAAGGATGTTGCAGGCGCTTGACAAACATCCGCAATTAAAGGGCTAATTGACACGCAGACCCTCGGCCATACCAGTGTGATCGACCCACTCGCACTTGCGCTGCAGGTCTTTGCATTCGGCGCCTCATTCGCTCTTGGTAGCCTGGGCACTGCCCTGATGGGCAGGATCGATTGACCTCGAGGACGCGCGTGCTGGATTGATCTTTCGCAACGAGCCCGCCGGGCGATCCCGGATTTTTGCGACTAGCTTTGGCGAACCGTAGCTTATGGCGACGTTGTTCGGAAACCCAGAACCATTTTGAGCGGGTACGGATAAGACAGTTCAGATTTTGGCGTCTCCGGCCACCATTCCAACAGCTGCCCAACTATGTAAAACTTCTCTTTCGTCTGGCTCACCGGACAGCTTTGAACCAAGAGGCGATCTCGAAGCCTGCCGTGACCACCTGTTGGTCAGCAAGGGTGAGCAAAACCCCGTGTCCCCCTTCTCCGCACGGCGGCTAAGCGCCCCAGAATATGTCGCCTCCCACAGCCGCATATGAAAAAGATCGCGGTCCCCGGCGCTTCTTAGGCGGCGCCACTTCCGCCGGCCGCGCGGTCTCCACGATTTCGGTATTGCACCACCTCACGGTGATGCAATCTGGACGCCTCGAACCTTAAACGATTGCGGGATTGTGCGGCAGAGCCGGTCGGCTGACGCACTTGAGCGATACGGGACCCGCGATGGCCAGGCCGCGCCGCGTGTGGCTCCGGATGATACATTATGCGACTTTGGACGCACAAAGCGGGAACATCTCCAGCCCTTGCGGCTTGAGGGGCCGAGGTACGAATACGCTCAACCCCTGCGCGGGTTGCGTCGCGTGCCTGCCCATCAGCGTCATGCGAAGGGATAACGACTTGCACGGCGCCATACCAGATCGATGAACTTGGAGGAGGTCCAAAGCTGAAAATAAAGAGTGATTCAGGATCAAGGAGTTGCCGGCGAAAGCGCTCCCTCGGGTACATTTTTGCCCCGCGCGTTGTTGCATTCTTAATGAGTATGGGCCATATCACTCATCAATAAGACCCGCCACGCCTCGGACGAAACTTCGGTTTCGGAACTGCGCACCCAGGCGGGTTTCTCTTTTCTGGAGCTTCGAATCCGCCTATGAAATGGCATGAAGTTCACCAAGCCTTCCGTTTCAATAGCTGATCAAATTACTCTGCTTGAAGCGAGGGGCATGGCCGTTACCGATCCGGCACACGCCGCCCACTGCCTTCAACACATAAGCTACTATCGCCTGCGCGCCTACTGGCTCCCCTTCGAGGAACCAGCGCCAGCTGACGGAGAGCACAAGTTCAAAGATGGCACCTCCTTCGATGACGTGCTGGCGCTGTATGCCTTTGATAGGCGGCTTCGACTGCACGTCATGGATGCGATCGAACGCATCGAAGTCTCGCTACGGGGAAGCTGGGCACACCACCTTGCTATGAAATACGGGCCCCACGGCTACCTTGACCCTGCGCTTTATGATCGCGCCGACTATTATGCCAAAGCCTTTGCCAACCTCATCGAGGAAATCGAGCGCTCTAAAGATGCTTTCATCGTTCACTATCGGACAAAATACGACGATCCCGAACATCCACCAATCTGGATGACTGCTGAAGTCATGTCGCTTGGACAACTTTCAAAGTGGTTGGGAAACCTAAAGCTTCGCGCCGATCGCCAGGCGATAGCCAGACCCTACGGGCTCGATGAGAAAGTTCTGGTCTCCGTTGCGCACCACCTCACATATGTCCGCAATATCTGCGCGCACCATGGTCGCCTTTGGAACAAGCAGTTTACTGTAACGATGATTGTGCCGAACTCGCCGGCATCGTTGAAGCTGGCGATGAACGCCGCGTCCGCGAGGAAGCTTTACAACACACTGGCGGTCGTCGGCTATTTGATGGGGATCGTCGCGCCTGGGACACAGTGGCGGCAGTCACTCATAGAGCTGATGGATTCTAGCCCACTCGCCGAAGCAGCTGCAATGGGCTTTCCTCCCAGCTGGAGAAACTTGTCGGCATGGAAGCCGCCCACAATACAGCAATGACACAATCCCCAAGTTGGTCGACATTGCGCTGCGCGAGTTGCGCGCCTTGAGATCCCATCAGGGGTGGATAGCGGCCTGCACCGTGGCAGAGTGAGGTCGCTAGAAAACTCTCTGGAGGCCAACCATGCCGATGACAGCAGATCAAACTCAAGCACAGGCCGCTACCCACATCGATCTTGGCGCAATTTTCGTCTCGTTGGAATTGAGCAAATCCACATGGCTCGTGACGGCGCTTTCGCCGGGGAGCGAAAAGATGTCTCGCCATGCGATTACCGGAGGCGATGTCGCCAGCTTGTTCTCGTGTTTTGCCACCCTTCGCCAGAAGGTCCAGCGGCGTAAGGACAGGCTCTACCCGCTGGTCGTGATCCAGGAAGCCGGGCTTGATGGCTTCTGGCTGGGGCGAGTGCTCAGCAAGGAAGCCTGGATCGAGAGCCATATTGTGGAAGCTGCATCCATTGCCATGCCGCGCCGTCATCGCCGCGCAAAGACGGACCGCATCGATGGCGAAACATTGATACGCGCCTTGATGGCCTGGAAACGCGGCGAGCCGCATGCTTGTTCAATGGTCAAGTTGCTTACGCCGGATGAGGAAGACATCCGCAGGCTTGGACGGGAGCGAAAAACCCTGATTGCGGAGCGTGTTTTCCACGTCAATCGCATAAAGGGGCTGCTGTTTACGCAAGGAATACGAGAGTATGAGCCTTTGCGTCGTGATCGCCGTCAGCGACTGGAGGAAGCTCGTACTGGCGATGGCCGGATGCTATCAAAGCACCTGAAAGCCGAAATCTGCCGAGAACTCGATCGCCTTGAATTGCTACTTACGCAGATCAAGGCTGTGGAAGCAGAACGGGATGCTTTGATCGCTCGCGAGACAGCCGAGACACCGCCAAGAGCCGCCGCGCTCTTAGGAATCCGAGGAATAGTCCTGAGTTCGCGACGATCCTCTACTCGGAAGGTCTGTTCAGACACTTCGACAATCGGCGCCAAGTCGCTGCCTACGCGGGACTAGCTCCCTCCCCTTGGCAAAGCGGCAACGTTAATCGTGAGCAAGGTGTCTCGAAGGCAGGAAATCCGCGTTTGCGAGCGACGATGGTCGAGCTTGCCTGGTTGTGGCTGCGTCACCAACCACATTCGGCGCTCGCTCTCTGGTTCAAGGAGCGCATTGCCCGCAACAGCGGCCGTCTCAAACAGCCGATGATCGTGGCTTTGGCTCGCAAATTGCTGGTAGCACTTTGGAAGTACGTGAGCTCTGGCGTCGTCATCGAGGGCGCGATCATGAAAAGCGCTTAAGCCATCAAACCAGCCAATAGACTCGAATCCTCAGGGCTTGATCAGCCCTGACGGATCCAGGTGGACGGACCGGGATTCCCTTTGGCTTTACCCGCCGACCTTGAGATTGGTCCCGTTCTCCTGAGCCCGTTCCCGTCGAAAGCGGGTTAGTGGTGCAGCCGTAACCAGCGGCGACCGGATGTGAGATTGTACAGGTCCGGGGACGGGCCGGTAAATGCTATGGGCTCAGACCGTGGATCCGCTTACGAAGGAGCAATTCGATGCCACGTGAATGAACCATTGACAAAAATCCTGATGTGAAGGGAATTGAACCGTCGTCCCCTCCATTCTCGACTTGGGAATGAGTGGGCCGCTCCGCCGTCTGTCTGGCTGGCTCGTCTCAGGCGAGCGTGTAGGCGGTCTTGACGGTTGTGTAGAATTCGGCGGCGTAGCGACCCTGCTCGCGCGAGCCGTGCGACGACCCCTTGCGGCCGCCGAACGGCACGTGGAAATCGACGCCTGCCGTCGGCAGGTTGACCATCACCATGCCGGCCTCGGCATTGCGCTTGAAATGGGTCGCGTGCTTGAGGCTGGTGGTGGCGATCCCGGACGACAGGCCGAAGGGCGTGTCGTTGGCCACAGCGAGTGCCTCGTCGTAATCCCTGACGCGGATCACCGAAGCGACCGGCCCGAAGATCTCTTCGCGGGAAATGCGCATCTGGTTCGTCGCCTCGGTGAACAGGGCCGGCTCCAGGTAGAAGCCGGGCGTCTCGCGCTTCAGCAGCTCGCCGCCGAAGGCAAGCCTGGCGCCCTCCTGTTTGCCGATGGCGATGTAGTCGGTGTCCTGGTTGAGCTGGCTCTGGTCGACTACCGGACCGATATGGGTGCCGGCCTTCAAGGCGTCGTCGATCGTCAGCCCCTTCATCCGCTCGCCCATTGCCGCGACGAAACGATCGTGAATGCCCTCGGTGACGATGATGCGCGACGACGCGGTGCAGCGCTGGCCGGTGGAGAAGAAGGCGGAATTGACCGCCGCCTCGACCGCGACCGCAAGATCGGCATCATCGAGCACGACGAAGGGGTTCTTGCCGCCCATCTCCAGCTGGTACTTGCGATTGTGCTCGACCGAAGCCATCGCCACGCGTTTTCCCGTGCCGGTCGAGCCGGTGAAGGTGATCGCGTGCACATCCGGGCTGTCGAGCATCGCCTGGCCGACGACCGAGCCCTTGCCCATCACGAGGTTCAACACGCCCTTCGGCAGGCCGGCGCGGTGAAGAATGTCGACGATCGCCCAGGAACTGCCGGGCACCAGTTCGGCCGGCTTGAAGACGACGGTGTTGCCGTAGCAAAGCGCCGGCGCGATCTTCCAGGCGGGGATGGCGATCGGGAAGTTCCAGGGCGTGATGATGCCGACGACGCCGACCGGCTCGCGGGTGATCTCGACGCCGATATTGGGTCTTGCCGACGGCAGCACTTCGCCCGCCAACCGCAGGCACTCGCCGGCGAAGAAGTCGAAGATCTGTCCGGCGCGCACGGTCTCGCCGATGCCTTCGGCCAGCGTCTTGCCTTCCTCACGCGACAACAGCTTCCCGAGTTCGTCCTTGCGGGCGAGGATCTCGTCGGCGGTCTTTCTCAGGATGGCGTGGCGCTCGAGGATGCCCGAGCGCGACCAGGCCGGAAACGCTTCCCTTGCAGCAGCGATCGCCGCCCGCGCATCCTCGGCGGACGCACGGGCATATTCGCCGACCACGTCGTTGGTGTCGGACGGGTTGATGTTGGCAACCCCGTCGCCGCCGACCCATTCGCCGGCAATCAGGTTCTGGTGCAATGTCATGGTCGGTTCCATTCAGATCAGCTGACGCGCCGCAAGATTGCGCATCAAGTGCGATGCGCCAAAAGTCCACGGGCTGCACTCGGTTGACAATCGCACCGTGTTGACCAGCGACCCCAGCTGGGCGTTTGAGATCGTCACGACATCACCGAGCTTGTGGGTAAAGCCCTGGCCCGGGACGTCACGGTCTTCGACGGGAGCAAACAGCGTGCCCATGAACAACATGAAGCCATCGGGGTATTGGTGATGAGCGCCGATGGTCTGTGATACCAGATCGAGTGGATCGCGACTGATCTCCTTCATCGAGCTCCTGCCCTTCAGCACATAGCCATCCTCGCCTTCTATACGCAGATCGAGGTCGGCATGGCGCACGTCGTCGATCGAATAACTCTCGTCGAACAGTCGAATGAACGGCCCGAGCGCGCAGGAGGCATTGTTGTCCTTGGCTTTACCAAGCAAAAGCGCTGAGCGGCCTTCAACGTCGCGCAAGTTCACATCGTTGCCGAGCGTCGCTCCTTTTACTCGGCCCTTGCTGTCCACGGTCAGCACGATCTCCGGTTCCGGGTTGTTCCATCTCGATATCGGGTGCAGCCCTACCTCGTCTCCATACCCAACCGCCGACATGACCTGCCCTTTGGTGAAGACTTCGGCGTCAGGACCGATTCCGACTTCGAGGTATTGCGACCAGATGCCCACCTCGATCAGGGCCTCCTTGACCTTGGCTGCCTCCGGCGAACCGGCCTTGAGATCGCGCAGGCTGTCGCCGACAAGCACCGTCACGCGTTCGCGGATTTTGGACGCGAGGTCGGGGTTTCCTGCGGCACGCTCCTCAATCACCCGTTCGAGCATCGAGCGTGCGAATGTCACGCCGCAGGCTTTGATGGCCTGAAGGTCACATGGCGCGAGCAGCCGGGGCGTTTCGCCACTTTCCGCTGCTCGCGAGAGAACCTCGGCCAGCGTGCAGATCGACCTTCCCTCTCGTGCACGGACGAACCCGACAGGATCATCCATCTCCAAGAGATCACGCATCGTTGGCGCTTCTCTTGTGGTGATGTCGAACACCACGCCGGCTCTGACCGTCACCAGGACCGGCCCCTTCTGCTCCGACAACCACACACGACCAGCGAAGGTGCCACTCCTATCAAGTTCCATTTGCCTCTTCCCATTCCAAAGTCATTGAACCAGTCAGCTCCTGGCGGTCTTCGAGTATCTTCAGGCCTGGTCGGCCCACGAGATTATGTGCGTCCACCGGATGGGAAACCGGCTCAAAACAAAAGAAGTCGGCCTTCGCGTTCGGCGAATGGAGCAGCGCATATCGGAGATCATCGGAGGCCGAGATTCTGACGGAGGCCGCGTCCTCTCCCTGCATGATGACCGCCTCTCCAGCCCACCCGCCGAAGGCGTTGTTGATCCACTGGTCGGGCAACGCCCGCCCGTCGCCGAAATTCCAGTCTGGAACTTCGCGAAGCTTTCGATGACCTGTCGGCAAGTGTTCTCTGTCCTCCAGCCAGACTTCCGCGGCGTGAAATTGCAGCCGCGTCCCCGCATTTCGCGGAAACCACGGGTGGAATCCGATGCCGAAGGGTAATGACTGTCCCGACATGTTTTGAACCGTGAGCTTTATGTCGAGCTTTTCGGACCCGAGAGTGAAGCCCTGCCTTGCCCGATAGCGAAATGGGCCGATCGCCCCATCGCATTCCAGTTCGACGGTCTCGCCGCTGCGAGCAAGCAACCGCCAGAACCGCTGAAAGCCGTCCCCGTGAATAGGGAATGGCTCGCCGGCAAGATTGGCTGGAATGGGATGAAACGCACCGTCATGCTCAAAGCCCCCGCGTGAGATGCGGTTCGAGAATGGAACAAGCACATTATAGCTCAGTTTGAAAGGACCATCTTCCACTCGGCCATTCCACGGTCTCAGCACAGGAAGCCACTTGCCTGACGGATGTCGTACGTCAAGCTGTGCGATGCCACCACCAAGTGCCGGGATCAGCTGCAAACGAGCGTTGCTGTTTTCGACATTGATCCGCTCGACAACCATCTACCAACCGCCGTCGATGGCGAAGTTCTGTCCAGTGATCATGTCCGAAGCGGATGAGACGAGGAAGTAAACGAGTTCAGCCACGTCCTCGGGCTTAACACGTGATTTCAGGCATTGCCGCTCCAGGACCCAGCCATTGTATTCCTGCAGCCGATCGGCAAATACCCGGTTCTCCGCCTCGGAAACCACAGCTCCAGGCGAAATCGCGTTGACGTTGATCCCGAATGGTCCGAGTTCGCGGGCCAAGGATTTCGTCAGGCCGATCATTGCGCCCTTCGATGCGACATAGGGCACATAGCCGTCCCATTGGCCATTGAGCGTAATGGAAGCAAAGTTGAGAATCTTGCCGCGTCCTTTGCGTTTCATCAGGTCGGAACAGGCTCGAACAGCGGCAAACGCCGCGGACGAGTTAACGCGGATCTGGTCCTCGTACTCCGCCAAGCTGAATTCTTGGAACGGCTTATTGATTATGAGGGCGGCGTTGTTGATCAGAATGTCGATGCCGCCTGAGGCTTCGGCCTCCAACCGGATGAGGTCCTCGGTTCGCGCGAGGTCGTTCAGATCGCATCCGAAAAAGCGCGCATTTTCGCCGAGATTTTCCGTCAGACCTGCCTCGAGGCCAGGACGGTCGAGTACGATGACAGCGGCGCCTTCCGCTGTGAGTTTACTGGCCTGGGCTCGACCGAGTGTGCCAAGGCCGCCCGTGACAAGCGCCACTTTTCCCTGAAGTGGTTTCATCTGAGTTCCCCTCAAAGTACGGACTGGACTTCGTCGATCGACGTTTCGCTGACACGCTTGTCGAGCACGATCTGCCCACGCGCCATGGCGACCACCCGATCACAGGATTCGAAGACGTGGTGCATGTTATGACTGATGAAGATGCCGGTGACGTTCTGTTCCTTCAACGAGCGAACGAAACCAATGACCTTGTTCGTTTCCTTGACCGAAAGATGGTTCGTGGGCTCGTCAAGGATCATCACCTTCGACTTGAAATGCATGGCACGGGCGATCGCGACCCCCTGTCGTTGGCCGCCTGAGAGTTCGCCGACCAAGGCATCAGGTGAGCGCAGATGAAGATCGACGTCTGCGATGGCCTGGACGCTTTCCTCGCGCATCTTGCGCAAATCCAGAACCCCGAGGCCGAAGAGGGAATATTTGAGCGGTTCGCGACCAATAAACAGGTTCCGCGCGATAGACATGGTCGGGACCATGGAGTTGTACTGATAGATGGTCTCGATCCCGAGCCGCATGGAGTCGCGCGGGCTCGATATCGCAGCCTCCTTTCCCTCGACGAAGATACTGCCCTCGTCCTGTTTCTGGACGCCGGAAAGAATGTTGATGAGTGTCGACTTGCCCGCGCCGTTGTCGCCAATCAGGCCGACGGCCTCATTGCGTGCGAATTCGACCGAGACGCCCCTGAGAGCATGGACGCCTGAATACCACTTGTGCAGGTTCCGGACGGATACAATAGGACCGTTCATGGCTTAAACCTCCACCTTGATCGATTTTGCCCGCTTGCGAAGCCAGGAATTGGCGACGACAGCAAAGATCGTCAGCGATCCGATCGCAAACTTGAACCAATTGGCGTCGACCTGACTGAGGATGAGACCGTTGTCGATGACGCGGATGAGGATGACACCAATGATGCCGCCGAAGACCGCTCCAACGCCACCATTCAGTGCGGTACCACCAATGACGGCTGCGGCAACCGCTTGCAGTTCCATGCCCTCGCCAATCGATGGCAGCGGCGAACCCAGGCGAAGCACCTGAATAAGTCCGGCAAAGCCGCTCAGCACCGAGCAGAGAATGAAGCAAGCGATTTTGACGCGCGCAGTCGGGATGCCAAGGGCGTCGGCGGCCGGCAGGAAACCGCCGGTCGCTCTAATCCAGTTGCCGAAGTTCGTGCGGCTCAGGATCAGCGATACGAGAACAGCAATGGCCAGAAACCAGAGGAACGACATGCGCAGCAATTGGCCAGGCCCAACGAAACTGGTGAAGAGCCATGTGGGAAGATCAGCCGGCAAGAGAGGCGGAAAGCCGCCAGAGATCACGACCGTAAGAGATCTGGCGACAAACATCATGCCAAGCGTGGTGATGAAGCTTGGGATCGCAAAACGGATGGTCAGATAACCGTTCAGCAGTCCTATCGCCACACAGACGAGAAGGCCCGCGATGAGTGCCACCGGGAACGAGGTCCCCGTGGCCATCAACACGGCCATCGTCATCGGCATCAGCGCGAAAACGGCGCCGACAGAAAGATCGAATTCTCCGCAGATCATCAAAACAGTGACGCCGATCGCAACCAGCGCCATCTCCGGGAGAATCCCGAAGAAGCCTCGCAGGTTATCAAAGCTCAAGAAGACGCCTCCAGACCGGATCTGGAAGAGAATTATCAGCAGCAAGAGTAGAAGGAGCGCCGCCAGCTCCGGCTTCTCCATGTAGATTTTCAGCATTCTTTTCATCGCATGCACTCCCCTGCGGCAAGCCGCTCGTTTCGCAGGTCTGCCGGTCAAATTCATTGCTTTGCGCGCCGTGTCCGGCGCGCAAAGCACATGCTTCATCAACAGGCTCCTTCTCCGAAAACCCTCCGATTTTCGCAGAAGCGCGTCTACCGCAGGCCCTGTGCTGAAAGGTCCATGATGTTGTCGGCATCGGCCGGGCGGACGATCCCCTGTCCCGTGTCAATGTCGGCCGGGGCGAGGCCAAAATTCTTGGCGAGATAGACCTGCATGACAGGCATGAAGCCCTGCATGTATGGCTGCTGATCGACCTGGACCTGAACATAGCCCGTCTGCATTTGCTGGACGACTTCGGGCACCAGATCGAAGCCGCCCAGAAGCACCTGGCCAGGCGCGACCCCACGGTCCTTCAGCACTCTTGCTACCGCGGCATGCCAGAAGCCGGTGTCGAAATAGGCGGTGGTGTCCGGGTGTGCATTAAGATAGGCGCCGACACGATCGGACGTGACCGCAAGGTCCGTGCCGCTGTCGATCCGTTCCCACGAGATTTCTCGACCGGGGTTTGCGGCCTTATATTCCGCGAGGAAATCCATCACGCCCTGTCCGCGTGCCTCGGACCAGTTCTGGCCCGGCGCAGAAATCCCGACCAATACTTTGACCGGTCCCTCCTTTGGAAAATTCTCCGACATGGCCTTTCCAAGCGAGTATCCGGCGCGCCGGAAGCCCTGGCCGACGAAAGCAGCGCGCGCATTTCCTTTCGCTCCCTCGCTGTCGTCCACGTTGACACCGATGACTTCAACGCCATCCTTGGCGGCCCGGGCGATGACGTCGTCAAAAGCCTTGTCATCCACGATGGAGGTCAAGAGGGCATCGGGCTTGCTCGCCAACGCTGCTTCCATGTTGGAGAGCTGTTGCTCAACAGAGCCCTCGGTCTGCGTAAACACCATCTGGCAACTCGCGCCGATCTTCTCACAGGCGTCGTCGAACCCCTTTTTGACCGCCTGCCAGAATGTATTCGACGCCGACGAGTGATGCGTGAAGACGATCTTCAACGGTTCCGCCGATGCGCCGAGCGCGGTCGACCCCAAAAGCGCCACCCCCAATGCACTCCCAATCAATACTGTTCGCATGCTTGCTCCTCCTTAAGCTGCAGAATTGCGAAAGAACTCGGACTTAGTCCCCGCTCGAAATGCGACGGGACACCGTAAATGCCTTTTCAAGGTCGGGATTAAGCTCCATGCCGAGACCGGCACCCGGCGGCACCGTAATCATCCCGTTTCGAACTTCTGGAAGCGCGGTCACGAGATCGCGATACCAAGTCTTGTAGAAAGCGCGAACGCTCTCCTGGACCAACGCGTTTGGTGCGTTGAGCGACAGATGCGTCGATGCGCAAAGAACGACCGGACCGGTGCAGTCATGCGGTGCCACGGGGAGATGCCACGCCTCCGCCATCGCCGCGATCTTGCGGGCCTCCGACAAACCGCCACACCAACTGATATCCAGCATGACCACGCCAGCTGCGTCGGTCTCCAGGAGGTCGCGGAAAGCCCATCGCGAACCCAAGGTTTCCGACGCCGAGATCGGCGCCGGCGAGACGGCTGCATAGCGCTTGAGGCTGGAGAGGCTGTCCATCTTGATGGGATCCTCGTGCCAGAACGTTTGATACGGCGCGAGCGCTTTGGCTATCTGCATTGCCGGCAAAAGCTGCCACATCGAGTGGAACTCGACCATAATATCCATGCGATCGCCAACGGCGTCGCGGATCTTTTGAAATGGCACCAATGCCGATTTCAAATCGGGAACCGAAATATACTGACCGCGTGACTTTTCCGCCGCGACGTCAAACGGCCAAATCTTCATCGCCGTAATCCCCTCTTCCAAGAGGGAAAGTGCCAGTTCGTCGGCGCGATGCAGGAAGCCGTTGAGGTCGTCGTAGTTGCGGGTGCCGGCAGACGAAAGATCGTAGTTTGCGGTCGTCTGACCGGTTGCCTTTTTGATGTATTCCGTACCTGCACAGGTGTTGTAGGTGCGGATCTCCTTGCGGCTGAAGCCGCCAAGCAACTGTGCGATCGGCTGGCCTGTCGCCTTTCCGAAGATGTCCCAGAGCGCAATGTCGAACGCCGAATTGCCGCGCACCTCTGCACCGGACGACCGAAACCCAAGATAACCGACCAGGTCAGATGCCAGCAGATCGATCTGCAGCGG
>NZ_JAEPRP010000181.1:0-2956 GCF_016652895.1 Ensifer sp. SSB1 | reverse complement strand
TTCGACCGATTACACGCGGGGCAACGTACTCGTGGATGTAAGTCTCGACGGTTTCCGCGCCGAAGAAGGTTTCTCCGAGCCCGGTCAATCCCTCGTCGGTATGGACCAGTAGCCAAAGCAGGTTCGGCCGCTCCGCCACGCGGACCGTCTCAAGTCTCGTAATTTTCATCAGGTTGTCCTCTATGCGATTCCAGCCGCGAGCAGCGCTTTTGCGCTCTCGTCGAAATGACGGGCCATAAGCTGGCTGGCGGCTTGCGGGTCGCCTGCAAGGATTGCCTCGGCCAACTCGATATGTATCCGGTTCATGGCATGCCGTTCCTCGTCGGACGCGCGGCTGCGCCACCCGATCGGCCAGGTCTGCCGGGATACACCCTGGAACGCGCCGACGATTATCGAGAAAATCGGGTTCTTGGACGCACGAGCGATCTCCAGGTGAAAAGCGAGATCGCTTTCCATGACCTTGTCCGCATCGGCGAAATTCGACTCCATTGCTTTCGCATGGCCGAGGATGATGCGGGCTTCCGCGTCGGTTCGGCGAAGTGCGGCCAGCGTCGATGTTCGCATCTCGATCGTTCGACGTACGTCATAGACCTGATTGACGTTGATCTGGGCCGTATGCACGCCATGCTCAATCATCAAGGACATTGCGCCGTGGTCGAGTTGGGCCACCGTGGCACGCTTTCCGACGTTGAGATCAATCAGCCGCATCGTGGCAAGCGACCTGAACGCCTCACGAACGACCGACCGCGACACGCTTAACTCCTTCGACAGGGTGGCCTCGCTCGGCAGTCGATCGCCCGGACCCAGTTCGTTCGTGCGGATGTGCTGGGTGATGGCACCGATAGCGGTGCTGACGAGATTGCCTCCTGCAAACTGTTCTTCTTCGACTGGAGTTAAACTCATTTTCGTCTCCCAGTTTTATAAAACCTGTCGGACAGGTTGAATTGAACCGAGTCATAGTTTATGGAAAAGCTGTGTGTCAAGAACCAATTTGAGAAGTGCTCGGAGGGCTTATGAATATCGAAGTTGACGTGGCATTCGCGGCGGAAAATATCGTTGGCGAGAGTGCGGTCTGGGATGATCAAGCGCACAAGCTTTGCTGGGTCGACATCGTCGGGAAAGCGATCCACCGGCTCTGCCCCAGCACTGGCAACCATGAAAAGTGGAGTTTCCCGGACCTCGTCACCTCAATCGGCCTTCGCAACGACGGCGGCGCCATCGTCGGATTGCGGAAATCCATCGCCTTATGGGAGTTTGGAGGTGAACTTCGTCACGTGGCGGAAGTCGAACCCGAAGTGCCGGGCAACCGATTGAATGAAGGCGTCGTTGCACCGGATGGGGCCTTCTGGGTAGGCACGATGCAAGACAACATCGCTGCCGATGGCACGCCGATTGCGATGTCGGCAAAGACCGGAAGGCTCTACCGTTACGCGCTAGGAAAATTACGTCCGGTTTCCGAGGATCGGTTTGGTATCACCAATACCCTGATCTGGACCGACGGCGGACGGCTCATCACGGCAGATACCGAAGACAACGCGATTTACAGTTATGCGCTCGACGCCAACGGGTTGCTGAACGACAGGCAAACGGTACTTTCGGGTTTTGAGCGAGGTTCACCGGACGGATCCTGCGTGGATGCTGAAGGCTTCATTTGGAATTGCCGCGTCGCCGGCGGTGGCTGTGTGATCCGATTTGCGCCCAACGGTAGGATAGATCGCGTTGTCGACCTGCCGTGTTCATGGCCGACGAGTTGCGCTTTTGGCGGTCCCCAACTTGAAACCCTATTTGTCACGTCGGCGCGCTTCACGATGAGCGACGAACATCTTGCCCAAAATCCACATGAAGGTGCGATTTTCGCGCTGCGTCCGGGCACCTTCGGGCTGCCAGTAAATCGTTTCAGTCAATGACGATTGGACATCCACATAGCAAACCTGTGCGCCGCATCGGCTACGGCTTTTGTGGCAACAGCCAAGGTTGGAACAACCGCTCACTTAACTTATCGACCGGCCGGACATTCCACTCGATACATTATGCGATCATTTTGGCCTAAAGGGTGAACATCACAGCAACAAGGCTCGCAGGGCTCGTGGAAGCACAATTCTGTACGGTCCGTAAGGGGCGCGTCCACGCTTAGGCCCACGACAGCATTGCGCCCTCAGTTCGGCCGTTAAAGCGGACTTCGCTTCATCCTTAAAGTAGACGCTGCTGGCACATATCCTGGTTCCGCCGCCGCTCGCGGAGCCGGACGCCTCACTTATCTTTCCGCCGCGATCGCTGCGGCCGCCTTCGATTTCGCATCTGCGGACACTGCCCTTAGGCCCTCAGCCGAACGCGTTCGGCACATGACCGACGCCATCCTTTCGGCTCAAGGAGGCAGTGCGCCGCGAAGCAGTCATTGAAGCGATCAAGCCCGACGCCGGAGGCGGCCCTTCACGTTTCAAAAGCTCTGCTCTAGCTCGGTAATCCTTGTCGGGCGTGAGTTGCAGATCAGCACGAGCTTGCCTTTGACGCCTCCCAGACCGAGCAGCTCCTGGGCGCGACGAGCCTCGGTCAAGGGCATCCGCTCGGCCACCATCGGCTTGATCTTCCCGTCGCGAAGCAGCTCGAGTAAGGCGCCGAGATCTTCGCGGAACCAAGCGAGCTTCCACCGCTTCAAATATTGTATGCTGTAAGGGAGTATGCGTCGTCGGCCTGGTGAAACGAAAGCGCGTACCGCGTACCACGCAGGTCGCAATATCCCGCGTAGACGATAACGTAGGCCCCCGGCCAGTTGGCCCTTCTGCAAAAATGAAGTGAAGCCATAGGCTATGACGCGGCCACCAGGCCTCAGAGTCCGAAACGAACGCCAGACATTGGCTTCGCCCACCCCGTCGAAGACGACATCCACGCCGTCGTTTGTCAGGCGATGGATCTCTTTGACGAAGTCGGCCCGCTCGTAGTCGATCGGCGTGGCCCC
>NZ_JAEPRP010000180.1:0-14855 GCF_016652895.1 Ensifer sp. SSB1 | reverse complement strand
GGCTGAGCCAGGAGGCAGGCGTCGCTGAGGAACGGCCGCTTGTCGAAGGCGGCAACGGACATGGCTGCGGCCACAATCTGCTTGGCGCCGGCGCGATGATGGCGGCGACCGCCGTCAAGGATTACCTCGCTGCCAAGGGCATCAAGGGGCGGGTGCGGTATTACGGCTGCCCGGCGGAAGAGGGCGGCTCGTCCAAGGGTTTCATGGTGCGCGCCGGCGTCTTCGACGATGTCGATATCGCCATCTCCTGGCACCCCGCACCCTTTGCCGGCGTTAACAATCCGATCTCGCTTGCCTGCAACGAGCTCGACTTCCGCTTCAGCGGCCGGGCCTCGCATGCATCCGCAGCCCCCCATCTCGGCCGCAGCGCGCTCGATGCGCTCGAACTGATGAATGTCGGGGTCAACTACCTGCGCGAACACATGCCATCGTCGGCGCGCATCCACTATGCGGTGACCGATACGGGCGGCAACGCGCCGAATGTGGTTCAGGCCCGGGCCAAGGCCCGATATCTCGTGCGCGCCCGCAGCCTGCCGGAACTGCTCGACCTCGTCGAACGGGTGCGCAGCGTCGCCAAGGGCGCAGCGATGATGACCGGAACCACGGTCACCGACGAGATCGTCAGCGGCGACGCCAACCTGATCGGCAACACGCCGCTCGAAGCGCTGATGCACCGCCAGCTCGAGCATTTGGGCCCGCCTGAGTTCGACGAGGACGACCGGCGGATGGCGGCAAAGTTCCAGGAGACCTTTACCGGCGAGGATATCGCCTCTGCCTTCGAGCGTTTCGGCCTGAAGCTGCGGCGCGGCGTTTCGCTCTGCGATACGATCTTTCCGCCGGAAAACGGCGCCGGCACGCTCGTCGGCTCCACCGATGTCGGAACGGTGAGCTGGGTGGTGCCGACCGTGCAGATGCGCGGCGCGACCTACGCGATCGGTACGCCCGGCCATTCCTGGCAGCTGGTCGCGCAAGGCAAGCTGCCGGCCGCGCACAAGGGCATGGAACATGCGGCCAAGGTGATGGCGAGCACGGCGGTGGAGCTGATCCTCGATCCCGCGCTCATCACTGCTGCCAAGGCGGACCACGCGGCACGGCTGGAGGGCACGCCCTTCGTCAATCCCATTCCTGACGATGTCGATCCGCCGATCCCCGGGGTCGGCGACGTGAAACTGCCGATCCCCGGGGTGAACCATGGTTAAGTCATCGATCGACAAGCGAAGGGAGGCGCTGAGATGACTGAGCCCGGTTTCCTTGACATCATCAGCGTCGGGCCGGACGGCTGGGGCCCGGCGCTTGCCGCCGGCGCCTGGATGACGATCCTGATCGCGATCGCAGGGTTTGTGATCGGCGGCGTCATCGGCACCTTCGGTGCCTGGGCGAAAATCTCCGGCGGACCGATCGTGCGCCGTTGCGCCGAGACCTATACCACCGTGCTTCGCGGCATTCCCGACCTCCTGGTCATCTATCTCTTCTATTTCGGCGGCAGCGCCGTGGTGACGGCCGTCGGCCAATTGTTCGGTGCGGAGGGCTTCGTCAGCTTCCCTGGCTTCATCGCCGGTGCGCTTGCCGTCGGCATCACCTCCGGCGCCCAGCAGACCGAGGTCTATCGCGGCGCGTTTCGCGCCGTGCATCCGGGCGAGCTGGAGGCGGCAACGGCGTGCGGCATGGGGCGGCTGCTCAAGTTCCGCCGCATCACCGCGCCCTTGACGCTGCGTTATGCGTTGCCGGGCCTTGGCAACGTCTGGCAGGTGGTGCTGAAGGAATCCGCACTGGTCTCGGTCACCGGTGTCGTTGAACTCTTGCGCCAGGCGCAGATCGGTGCCGGATCGACCAGCCGTCCCTTCGACTTCTTCTTCATCGCAGCGATGATCTATCTCGCCATTTCCACAGTCTCGGGCCTCGTTCTTCAGGTCACCGAGCGCCGGTTCTCGCGCGGCGTCAGGAGGGGTTGATGGATATCCGGTTTGCCCTCGAAACCTTCTGGAGCCTGGCGGCGGCCCTGCCGCTGACGCTGGAGCTTGCCGCGACATCGATCGCGCTCGGTTCGGTGCTGGCTCTCGGGTTGGCGCTCGCCCGTCTTTCGGGAATCCTCGCGCTCGATCTCTTTGCTCGCACTTACGTGTTCCTCTTCCGCGGCACACCGCTGCTCGTGCAGATCTTCCTGATCTATTACGGCCTCAGCCAGTTTCCGGCGGTGCGTCACAGCATCTTCTGGCCGCTTCTGCGCGAGCCCTACTGGTGCGCGGTGCTGGCGCTGATGCTGAACACGGCTGCCTATGCCAGCGAGATCATCCGCGGCGGCCTGCTTTCTGTGCCGCACGGCCAGGTGGAGGCCGCAAGG
The DNA here is from genome assembly GCF_016652895.1 of Ensifer sp. SSB1. Lineage (NCBI taxonomy): Bacteria > Pseudomonadati > Pseudomonadota > Alphaproteobacteria > Hyphomicrobiales > Rhizobiaceae > Ensifer > Ensifer sp. SSB1. The sequence continues at coordinate 12,514 of NZ_JAEPRP010000180.1, read as the reverse complement.
GCCTGCGGCATGGGGCGCTTCATGATCTTCCGCCGCATCGTCATGCCGCAGGCGCTGCGCCAGGCGCTGCCCGGTTACGGCAACGAGATGATCTCCATGGTCAAGGCGACCTCGCTCGCCTCGATCATCACGCTGATGGAAATCACCGGCGTCGCCGCCAAGCTCATCTCGGAGAGCTACCGGGTGATCGAGGTCTTCGTCGTCGCCGGCGTCATCTATCTCGCCATCAACTTCGCGCTGACCCGGCTCGTTGCGTTTGCGGAACACAGGTTCAACCCGCAACTGCGCGCGCCGCTGCCGATCTCGGCCGAACTCAAGGGAGAAACCCATTGAACATGTCTGCCGCCGTTACCACGCCGGTCGCGATCCGCGTGCACGACCTTCACAAGAGCTTCGGCCCGATCGAGGTGCTGAAGGGCGTGTCGCTCGATGCGCGCGAGGGTGAGGTGATTTCCATCCTCGGATCCTCCGGCTCCGGCAAGTCGACGCTGCTTCGCTGCATCAACATGCTGGAGGTGCCGAATTCGGGCATGATCGAGGTTGCCGGCGAGGCGATCCGGCTCAAGACGTCCAGCGATGGGCGCAGCCGCCCGGCCGATCAGAAGCAGGTGGACCGCATCCGCTCCGAACTCGGCATGGTGTTCCAGAGCTTCAATCTCTGGTCCCACAAGACCGTTCTCGAAAACGTCATCGAGGCGCCGGTGCATGTGCTGAAGCGCCCGCGGGCGGAAGCGATCGAGGAGGCGGAGGCGCTGCTTGCGAAGGTCGGCATTGCCGACAAGCGCAACCACTATCCCTCGCATCTCTCCGGCGGCCAGCAGCAGCGCGCCGCAATCGCCCGTGCGCTGGCGATGCGCCCGAAGGCGATGCTCTTCGACGAGCCGACCTCGGCGCTTGACCCGGAGCTCGTCGGCGAAGTGCTGCGCGTCATGCGCGGGCTCGCCGAGGAGGGGCGCACCATGCTGGTGGTGACCCACGAGATGGGCTTCGCCCGCGACGTCTCCAGCCGCGTCGTGTTCGTGCACAAGGGCACCATCGAGGAGGAGGGACCGCCGCATGAGGTCTTCACCCATTCGAAGTCCGAGCGGTTCCGCCAGTTCATCAAGAGTTGATTGCGCCGGCTGCGGCCGGGCAATCGCAAGAGAACGACCAATCAACATCCACAAAAGGGGAATGCTGTAATGAAGAAGACGACCGCAATCATGGCGTCGGCGCTTGCCGTTGCCGCGGGGCTGATGTCCATGCCGGCGCAGGCCGAGGACAAGAAGTGGACGAAGGTGACGATCGCCACCGAAGGCGCCTTTCCGCCCTATAACCTGACCAAGGCGGACGGCACGCTCGACGGCTACGAGATCGAGCTCAGCAAGATCCTCTGCGACCATATGAAGGTCGAGTGCACCGTCATCGCCCAGTCCTTCGATGGCATGATCCCGGCGCTCAACGCCGGCAAGTTCGATGCGATCATGGCCGGCATGTCGGCCACCGAGAAGCGCAAGGAAGTCATCGACTTCTCGATATCCTATGGCAGCACCGGCCAGGCCTTCGCCACGCTGAAGGGCGGCGATCTCGAAACGCTGCCGATGAAGGGTGAGCTGTTCTCGCTCGCCTCCAACGAGGCCGGCGCGCGCAAGGCGGTCGACGAGCTGAAGCCGCTGATCGAGGGCAAGATCATCGGCGTCCAGACCGCTTCGATCGCGGCGCGCTTCATCGACGAATATCTGAAGGGCGTCGTCGAGGTGCGCGAGTACAAGACGACCGAGCAGCACGATCTCGATCTCGTCGCCGGCCGCGTCGATTTCGTCATGGCATCGATGGGTTACCTGAAGACATCAGTCGAAAAGCCCGCCAACAGCGACATGGTCATCACCGGCCCCCGCTTCCAGGGCGGCTTCCTCGGCGCCGGCAGCTCCGTCGGCCTACGCAAGAGCGACCCAGAGCTGAAGGCGCTGTTCGACGACGCGATTTCCGCTGCCAAGGCCGATGGCACCATCAAGCGCCTGTCCGAAAAGTGGTTCGGCTTCGACCTGACGCCGCAGTAAAGCCGGTCACCACCGCCATCAACGCAAGCGCCGCGCGTTCCATCCAATGCGCGGCGGTTTCGTCATTTCCGACCTTGTTTCGAACACAATCGCCCCCTATATACCCGGACATCGGTATTGCTTATGAGCGCTGAAAATTCTCGCCGCTCGCAATTGCCGCGTCGCTTTAGACTTTTGACCACGGATGTACTGGCACTGGTGTAAGAGCGATGATGAGGAAGGTCGGTGCGGTTTCGCCCCGGCCTTTTTTGTTGTCTGCATAGCGCTTCTGCCTGACGTCGATTGGCCGACTTCACGTGCCGCCGATCCAATCGGCCTGATAATTGCGGGAAAGGGCTTGATCGGTTCTGCTGGTAAAAGCTTGTCGCCTGCTCGATGATCGATGAACATCCAATGTTTGGTTCAGAGGATGGCGGTCAGCCACAACCGTGTGACCCGCGGACTTGCGACCTATGACGATCGCCTGTGACGATCAATGGGAGGCAGCGCATGCAAGTGATCGTGCCAGCCCCGGTGCGGAAATCTGTCACCGTCAGCGCCCCAGCGGAGCGCGTCTTCGAGAATTTCACGGCCCGAATGGGCGACTGGTGGCTGAAGACCCATAGCCTGACCACGAGCGGGCAGAAGACTGTCGTCGTCGAGCCTCGGGCCGGCGGGCGCTGGTATGAAATCGGCATGTCGGGCGAGGAGAAGGACTGGGGGCGGGTGCTCGCCTACGAGCCGCCGAGGCGCATCCTCTTTGCCTGGCAGCTCAATGCCGAATGGACCTTCGATGAGGACTTCCGCACCGAGGTGGAGGTGACGTTCGAGCCGGCGGACGCCGGCGGCACGACCGTGCGGCTCGAGCATCGCGACCTCCAGAACTATGGCGCCAAAGCGGAGGAGGCCCGCAACTCGCTCGATTCCGAAGGCGGCTGGGCGGGGCTGCTCGGGGCGTTCGCGGCGAGGATCGGGTGAGGCGAAGGCCGGGCGAGGCCGGGCAGCCGATCGGCCGGCACTGTGCAGGGCAGGAAATCAGACGCAATGGATCCATAGCCAGCGTGATACATTGAGGGCGGCCCCAGCCGCCCTCAATGCCGTCAATCGTCGTACTTCGATACCTTGCCTCTCTGGCGGTTCTCATTGATCTTGCCATTTTTCCCGAGGCTTCCGGGCTTGTTGACCCCGCCGGCCAGTTCCACTGCTCCAACGGTTTTGGCTGCGGGATGCTTTTCGGCGGATGCTGGCGAAATGGCAGCGAAGGCGGAGCCCGCAAGAGCGAGCGATGCCGCCGCGGCAATGATGATCTTCATGAGTTGTGTCCTCGGTTCAAACCACGCGCATCAGGCGCGAGCGCCTTGGCTTAGCGCCGGCAGCACTTTGGCGACATACGGCAGCTGTCGTATTTCGATGACGATGGCGGACCCGAAATCTGGCCATGGTTAGCCGTGTCTTAAGAACTGATGTAGCGCCACGCCGCGCACGTTCATCCCACGTTCATGGCGAGTTCCGGAAAATGCCACGACGATTAACTGTTGGATGAAGTCATGAAGAGAATAGGTGCAGTCCTCGTAGCCGCGGTTACGGCACTGTCGGCGGTCTCGGCGCAGGCCGTGCCCATGTCGCCCGTTTCGGTGGGGCAGTCAGCCACCCAACCGGTCGAACTGGTCCACCACAAGCCAGGTCACTACGGCGGCCCGCCGCACAAGCGCGGATACGATGGCTACCGCTACGGCGGCAACCGCTACAATGCAGGCCCACGCTACGGCTATTACAATGGCTACGAGGGCTACCGTTACCGGCGCGATGGATACCGTCGCCACAGTGACGGTTGGTGGTATCCGCTGGCCGCCTTCGGGGCCGGTGTAGTCATCGGTGGCGCGATCGCGCAGCCACCTCGCAGGGTCTATTCCAATGCGCCGTCCGCCCACGTGCAATGGTGCTACGACCGCTATCGTTCGTACAACGCCTACGACAATACCTTCCAGCCCTATTACGGGCCGCGCCAGGAATGCGTGTCGCCGTATTATTGAGCTGTACGCCCAATCGCCGGCGGCCATGGGGTTCGGAGCCCCGATGGCCGTCGTCGGAGCGGCAGCGTGGCCCTCTTCAATCGGGCAACAAAGGTCCGCTCCGTTCGCGCTTCTGGCCCGCCACTACTTGGTCGGCGTCGGCCTCACCAGCGAAACGACACGCGGTTTCGAAGGCGCGTCCAGCCATTCGATCCACTTGTCCCGTTCCTCGATCGTGTCGAAGAACCGCCAGAGCTTGTAGTCCTCTTCGGTGGTCTGCAGCATCTCGCCGATCGAGACCAGCTCCATCGGCAGCTCCACCTCGTTGCCGTCGTAACGGATGAAGTAGATGCCTTCGGCGGCCATACGGATCACCTGGCCGGTGCCATAGGTGCCATCCGGATCGTCGACGGTGAAGTACATGCCGGTCAGGGTATCGATGATCTTGTTGTTCATGGGTTTTGGATGCCAGTTCAGGAGAAATGCTGTCGATCAGACGTTCGCCCGCCGCCGGGATTAAGGCAAGCCGAAATATCGTGTGTCCACGTCTGGTGCGCCCGACGAGGGCGGGGTTTGGAGCAATGGCAGGAAAAGCGTGAAACGGTTTCCTGCCATTGTGTTCCTTAAGAGAGATAGGCGGTTTCATTGGTTCGAAGCGACAATGAAACAGTCTAACCGGCCTCAGGCGGGCTCTGCTCTTCAAGGCGGCGCGCGCGCTCCCGTCGATAGTGCCGTTCAAACACGCTCAGATGCTCGAACGTAAAGCCGTCTTCTCCTGGCGTTGTGGCGCTGATGTCAGCCACGCTTTCGCCGTCGCGCACACGACGGGCAATCGTCAACGCTGCGACCCCCCGCTTCTTGAAGCGCTCTGGCCACCGATTGCGGCAGGGAACATCGAAATCGGCCGCCACGCGCCGGGACAGATCTTCGAACCGCTCGTCGGTCGTGAAAATCGCCCAGTCGATCGCTTTCAGCCGGACGCGAAGATCGAAGTCGTTGATGCAGTGCACCAGGCCTTCGGCGGCCGTGTCGTCGTACCAGCCGCTATCGATCAGATAGCCGACGAAGGCTCTGCGGCATCCTGCCAGCACATCGTCCGCCAGCTTGAGCACGGCGTCCTTGACGCTGTCGAAACGGGGCGAGACCTCGTAGAGATAGTATGACGCGCGCAGCCGGTCGCTGACGACCTCAGAATCGATAAGGTCAATAAGCAGCGACAGGTCGATGCCATCATCCCATCGTTTGAACACGGCCCAAAGTGCGCGGTAGGCGAGGTCGTTGCGATCCTTGGCCCTGCTCAGCTGCAGCAGGTCCGCGGTGGTATATCCGGAAATGTCGGTGTGCATGAAAAAGCGGATCTATAAATCCGCACGCTGGAGGCGGCGTCTGGTGCGGCCGTCAAGGGCCGGGGTTTGGAGGCATTGCGGGAAACGTGTGAAACGGTTTTCCCGCAATTGCGTTGAAACAGCCTATCCAGCCTCGGGCGCCGATGGCGGGCTCCGCCGGTTGAGCCGGCGCGTGCGCCGTCTTTGAGAGTGACCTTCAAACGCCTCCAGATACTCGAAGGAAAAACTGTCTTCTCCCGGGGTGGTGGTCCTGACCTCAGCCACGCTTTCCCCGCTGCGCACGCGGCGGGCAATCGTCAACGCCGCGAGCCCCCGCTTCTTGTACCGTTGCGTCCACGGATTGTTGCAGGGCATATCGAAATCGGCCACCACGCGCCGGGACACGTCTTCGAACCGCTCGTCGGTCGTCAGGATCGCCCATTTGATCGCTTTCAGCCGCACGTCCAGATCGCTGTCGTGGAGGCAGTTCACCAGGCCCTCGGCGGCCGTGTCGTCGTACCAGCCGCTGTTGACAAGATAGCCGACGAAGGCTCTGCGGCAGCCCGCCAGCACATCGTCCGCCAGCTTGAGCACGGCGTCCTTGACGCTGTCGAAACGGGGCGAGACCTCGTAGAGATAGTATGACGCGCGCAGCCGGTCGCTGACGACCTCAGAATCGATAAGGTCAATAAGCAGCGACAGGTCGATGCCGCCATCCCATCGCTTGAACACGGCGCAAAGTGCCCGGAAGGCGAGGTCGTCACAATCCTCAGCCCTGCTGAGCTGCAGCAGGTCCGCGGTGGAGTATCGGGAAATGTCGGTGTGCATGAAGAAGCGGATCTATAAATCCGCATGCTGGAGGCGGCGAAAGTGCCGACGCTGGTCGTCATAGCCCACTTTCCCCCGACGTGCAATCTTACCGATTGCAACTCGCCAGCGATGCGATGTGCCGCCCGAACGCTGGCCTATTCCCGGCTGCGCCGGCGCCGCCGGCCGCCACCCTCGCCATCGTCGCCGCCCGCCTTGCGCTCCGGCAAGGTCACCACCGTCGAAAGCTTCGGGAACGCGTCCACCTTGTTCGGCATCGCCATGGCGTTGACGAAATGCTCCTGAAACTTTGATTCAAGCGCCGTCTCTATCTTCTCGATTTTGCTGACGGTTTGCTCGATCTCGCGGCGGTGGCCGCGGTTCAGGAGCGCCATCAGCGCGCCGGTGCCGGCGGCGTTGCCGACGGCCTTCACGTCTTCGAGGTCGCAGTCCGGGATGAGGCCGAGCACCATCGCGTATTTCGGGTCGATGAAGGAGCCGAAGGCGCCGGCGAAGCGGATGGTGTCGACATGATCGACGCCCTGCTTTTCCATCAAGAGCTTGATGCCGGCATAAAGGGCGGCCTTGGCGAGCTGGATTGCGCGGATGTCGTTCTGCGTCACCGTGATGCGCGGCTCGCCGTCATGCAGCAGATAGGAGAAGGTGCGGCCGTTCGGGATGATGCGCGGGCTCTTTGCCGCCATTGCGCCATCGACGACGCCATCCTCGGAGATGATGCCGGAGAGATACATCTCGGCAACGATCTCGATGATCGCCGAGCCACAGATGCCGGTGACGCCGACGCTAGCCGCGGCTTCGTCAAAGCCATCCTCGTCGGACCACTTTTCGACGCCGATCACGCGGAAGCGCGGCTCCAGCGTTTCCGGGTTAATGCGAACGCGCTCGATCGCGCCGGGGGCGGCGCGCTGGCCCGACGAGATTTCCGCGCCCTCGAAGGCAGGCCCCGTCGGTGAAGAGGCGGCGACGACGCGGTCCTTGTTGCCGAGCACGATCTCGGCATTGGTGCCGACATCGACGAGCAGCATCATCTTGTCCTGGCGATAGGGCCCTTCCGAGAGCGTGGCGCCGGCGGCATCGGCGCCGACATGGCCGGCGATGCAGGGCAGCATATAGAGCCTGGCGCCGCGGTTGACGTCGATCTCCAGCTCGTGCGCCCAGTATTGCAGCGCGCCGGAGACGGCGAGCGCAAACGGTGCCTGGCCGAGTTCCGTCGGGTCGATGCCGAGGAACAGGTGATGCATGATCGGGTTGGCGACGTAGACCATGTCGAGAATGTCGTGGCGGTCGACCTCACCCTCGGCGCAGACCTTGCCGATCAGGCCGTTGACGGCCTCGCGCACGGCCTTGGTCATCGCCTCGCGCCCGTCCGGGTTCATCATCACGTAGGAGACGCGGCTCATCAGATCTTCGCCGAAACGGATCTGCGGGTTGGACGTGCCCGAAGACGCGACGATACGGCCGGAAAGCAGAGACACCAGGTGCATGGCAATGGTGGTCGAGCCGATATCGCAGGCAACGCCATAGGCTTCGTTCTTCAGGCCTGGCCACAGGCCGACGATGAAGGGACGCGAGGAATCCATGTCGCGGTGGATGGCAGCGGTAACGGCCCAGTTGCCTTTGCGCAGGATGCCCTGCACCTGCGGGATCAGGTGCGGCGCGATCAACAGGTCCTTCCAGCCCCAGTCCTTTTCCAGCATCACTTTCAGCCGGTCGAGATCGCCGAGCGGCTTGTGCATGTCGGGCTCGTCGACCTCGACATAGCAGAGCTGGATGGCGGCGTTGCGCTCGATCACCCGGTCGGTCGCGGCCTTGCGCACGACCTGGGCGTTAATGACGGTGTCCTGCGGCACGTCGATGACGAGATCGCCGAGGATCTGGGCGGAGCAGGAGAGACGGCGGCCATCCGGCAGGCCGCGGATCTTCTCGTAGCGATCTTCCTTGGCGCCCTTTTCCGAGATGTGGTCGTTGGACGAGACGATCTTGTGCTTGGCGAAGTTGCCTTCCTGCACCTCGATCTGACAGCGCCCGCAGGTGGCGCGGCCGCCGCACACACTTTCGACATAGACGCCGAGCTTGCGCGCCGCATCGAGAACCGGAGTGCCGACCGGGAAACGGCCGCGCTTGCCCGAAGGCATGAACAGCACCAGAGGATCCTTTTGTGCGGCTTCGGTCATGTTGGTCTCGATCTCGGAAGTGCCTTCGATGCGCATGCTCTAGTCTTTCGTCAGGTCCGCTTCAACTCCGGAGTGAAGCACCGATAAGGTGCTTCATCTCGCGAGCGAAGCACGGCTAAACGGTTTCAGACTGCACCGGAACGCCGCCCGATAGTTGTCCAATCCCGACATGCAAGCATCTGTTTCAAACAGTTAGGTCGTGAGGTGCGGCGGCAGGGCAGGACTACTTGCGCGACAGCCGCCGGGCGTTGCTGCGCACCCGCTTGCCATAGGGTCTGAGCGCTGCCGACGCAATCGCCGTTCCGTGGCCCGACGCCGTGCCGCCTGTCATCAGCCGCAGGGTGTTGTCAAAGGCAGCTTTCCAGAGCGCGACATTGACGGCCATTGCGCTTTCGGCCGTGGCGGCGATCTTCTCGGAGATCATGCGGTGAAGCTCGGTTACGTCGTGGGACTTGCCCGTCAGCGCTGCCATCTGCATCTCCTGCAGCCGGACGGCAATGACGAAGGGCGCTTCAAACCAGAGGGTTGCGGCATCGAGGCGAAGGCGGCGTGTCATGGTGATCTCCACTTTGCGTTGGCGGATGGATGAACCGACGTGCGTTGCTACGGCGCCCCGGCAAGTTTTACGACTGCGAATGCATGGGCAAAGGCCGCTGCGAGCACAGCCGAACTGCGCCAGAGGCAGGCCTTGATAACCCGCTCCTGTGGCCCGAAATTGACCTTCTTTGTGACCGTTGCGATCATTATTGCTCCAAGCACGACAGCGGTTGCGCCGATCACCGGCACAACATAGGTCCGGAGTGCTGCGTAAAACCGCTGAAACTCCGCCGCATCTTCAAAGAGCACATATCTGGTGATAACGACCAAAGGGAGAATGACGGCAAGGAGGCGCAACTGGCTTCTCATCGTCCTTCTCCCTTCGCGCGCTTCAGGTCGAACAGGAATTACTCGCTTGCAGCCGCACCGCCGGTGCGGGCCGCGCGGCCACCGCGACGTCCGCCGCCGGCGGCTGCCGCAGGTGCGGCGGCAACCACATGGCCGCCTTCGGCCGGCTTGTGGTCGCGGTAGGTCTTGATCCAGTGAGTGCAGTTCGGGTCGGTGCCGTTCAAGACGTTGGCGGCGCGCACGGCTTCCATTTCCTGCGGACGGCAGGGGTTCATGATTGCAGACGTCATGCCAGCGCCGATGACCATGGGGATGAAGCCGGCATTGATGCCGTGGCGGTGCGGCAGGCCGAAGGAGATGTTGGAGAGGCCGCAGGTGGTGTTGACCTTCAGTTCCTCACGCAGGCGTCGCAGCAGTGCGAAGACCTGCTGGCCGGCCGTGCCCATGGCGCCGATCGGCATGACCAGCGGGTCGACGACGATGTCATGCGGCTTGATGCCGTAGTCGGCGGCGCGCTCGACGATCTTCTTGGCAACGGCAAAGCGCACGTCCGGGTCCTCGGAAATGCCGGTCTCGTCGTTGGAGATGGCAACGACCGGCACGTCGTATTTCTTGCAGAGCGGCAGGATGGCCTCGAGCTTTTCTTCCTCGCCGGTGACCGAATTGACGAGCGGGCGGCCCTTGGCGACGCGCAGCGCGGCCTCGATCGCGGCGGTGACGGACGAGTCGATCGACAGCGGCACGTCGACGAGGCCCTGGACGATCTCCAGCGTCTTGACCAAGAGCGGCGGCTCGGTCTCGTTCGGGTTGACGGCGGTGACGCCGGCGTTGACGTCGAGCATGGTCGCGCCTGCTGCAACCTGCTCCAGCGCGTCCTTGATGACCGTGTCGAAGTTACCCTCGATCATCTCGGCGGCCAGCTTCTTGCGGCCGGTCGGGTTGATGCGTTCGCCGATGACGCAGAACGGCTGGTCGAAGCCGATGATGATCTCGCGGGTGGCGGAAGCGACGATGGTCCGGGTCATGCAGGGTCCTTTGTCCTGTGGCGGCGGGCGCTATGTAACCACGCCCTTGAAGTCGATGATAGCACCGGGGTCACCGGTGCCGGCTTTTCCTGTTCAATGCGTATGATGGGCCGCGGCTTCGGCCATCTGCTGCTGGTTCTCTTCCTTGCCTTCGCGGATCTGCTCCAGACGCTCGGCAACCAGCTGATCGGCGGGCAGTGTCTCGCGCTTCCAGGGCTTGCGGCCCTTCAAGACGCCCGATTCATGCACGATCTCTGCGACATATTCTTCCTGGCGGTAGGCCATCACGTGGATGCCGGAGACGCCTTCGATCTCCTTCACCTCGTTGATGATGTCGATGCAGAGCTGCTTGCCTTCCTTCTTCTGGTCCTGAGCGCCTTCCAGGCGTGCAACCACGCTGTCGGGAATATGGATGCCCGGCACGTTGGAGCGGATCCAGCGGGCGGTCTTGGCGGATGCCATCGGCCCGACGCCGACGAGGATGTAGCACTTCTCGTGCAGGCCGAGGTCGCGCACTTTCTTCATGTATTCGCGGAACATCGGTACGTCGAAGCAGTACTGGCTCTGCACGAACTGCGCCCCGGCCTCGATCTTCTTGGCGAGGCGATAGGGGCGGAAGTCGTAGGGCGGTGCGAAGGGGTTGATCGCAGCGCCGAGGAACACCTGCGGCGGTGTCGTCAGCTTGCGGCCCGAGAGGAACTTGGAGTTGTCGCGCATGATGCGCACGGTTTCGAGCAGCGACATGCAATCGAGGTCGAAGACGGGCTTGGCGCCCGGCTGGTCGCCGGCCTGCACGCCGTCGCCGGTGAGGCACATGATGTTCTGCACGCCCATGGCAGACGCGCCGAGCACGTCGCCCTGAATGGCGATGCGGTTCTTGTCGCGGCAGGCGATCTGCATGATCGGCGCATAGCCCATACGCGTCAGCAGCGCGCAAATGCCGACCGACGACATGTGGCAGTTGGCGCCAGACGCGTCGACCGCGTTGATGCCGTCCACCCAGCCGTCGAAGATCGCGGCGCGCTCGTAGACGTCCTGCGGGTTGGCACTGTCGGGCGGGTTGAGCTCGGCAGTGACGGCGAATTCGCCGCGGCGCAAAACCCGTTCAAGCCGGCCGCGGGAGGAATGGCCGGGCAGGGGCTCGAGCGGCGCGCCGGGGTCGAAGGGATTGATATCCGGTGTCATGCCTTGCCTTCCTTGGATGCCGCATCACGCCGCGCTGCGGCTTCCGCCGTCACGCGCAGCCAGGACGAGGTTTCGCGCAGCGACTGGTTGACCGGCTTCTGCACATTCATGATCGCGTCACCCTTCGTCATGTTCTGCGATCCCTTCCAGGCCTGCACCCAGACGCAGGGCATGTCCGGCTCCACCTCGCAATTGCCGTTGGCGCGCACGCCGCCGCAGGGGCCGTTGCGCAGCTGTTTCGGACAGTTCATCGGGCAGGACATGCCCGTCGACGACAGCGCGCACTGGCCGCACATGCGACAGTCGAACAGGAAGCCCTTCACGTGGCGCTCGACGAAAGTCACCGGGCGCTCGACCCGGCCGTAGCCGATGGCGTTCCACAGCGGATGAAGCAGCAGGAACATGTCGGCGAATCGGTTGTAGAACCATTCGAGGAAGCGGGAGTTGCGGACCGCCCAGAGGCGGACGGTATATTTGTGGCGCGAGCGGCGGCTCGGCGACACGCCTGAGGGCGTGAACGCGCCGGTTGCGGCCTTGGCGCCGGGTGCTGCGTTGCCCTTCAGGATCTTCTGCTCGCTCGGCGGTTTGGCATCAGCCATTGTCGCGGCCTCCGGCCTTGACGAGTGCGACCAGACGTTCGCGGTCATAGGCGGCTTCGAGCTCGGCGGCGGCGCTGTCGGCTTCCGTTTCCAGATCGTCGGAGACCGGCACCGGATCGGCCTTGCGCCATTCGGCGAGGTAGTCGTCGGTTTCAGCTGCACCGGTGCGCATGGCGCACATGTCGATCGCTTCGGTGAAGCGCAGCGACAGCTCGCGCTTCGCCGTCGTGCGGCCTTTCTTGATGATGACCTGGGCCGGAATGTCGCGCCAGTAGACGATAATGCGATCTGCCATCGGGTGTTGTTCTCCTCCCCCTGCATGTTTCCTTTGATCGGTTCCGATCAAAGGCCAGAAACATGCAGCACTCCTAAGCGCTGCTGCGACCTTTGCGCGTCTCATGAGACGCGCGGCGCTGTAGTGCGACAATGCGCATGTCCCGGCGTCCGGGCTCATCTCGCCACG
>NZ_JAEPRP010000179.1:0-14933 GCF_016652895.1 Ensifer sp. SSB1 | reverse complement strand
GTGGTTACGAAATATTCGGCGATGTTGAGCAGGACGGCGACCGAAACGCCATGCGAGGTGCGCTCGAGCGTCGACAGCACCGATGCGGCGATGCCGATATCGCCGGCCACCTGCTCCAGCGTCTTGCCGGCTGCGTGCCTCAGGCTCCTCAGCTTGCGGCCAACCTGGTTGCCGGCGCTGTCGGCGGCTGCCGCACCGGACTGATCCTCGGCCGCGCCTTCCGCTTCGAGCGCCTCGCGGATCGCCGCAGGGTTCAGCCCACGCTTGACGCGGAACCAGGAGATGCGCTTCAACCGCGCAAGATCGCTCTCCGTATATTGCCGATGCCCTGTCGGGGATCGCTCCGGCACGACGAGGCCTTGCGTTTCCCACAGCCTCAGCGTCGAGGCAGAAACCCCCGCCAATCGCGCCGCCTCGGCGACCTTGTAGCGCACTGCGCCCATTCCGAATTTCCCTTTATCGCCCACCGGCGCTGCCCGAATCCGTGCAATTCCGGTGTGTTCGCAACCTTAGCCGTCGCGATTAAGATCTGACAAGAACGCCGCATCAGCGGCCGTGGTGTCTCGATCACCAAATTTGATTTGCAATCGACAGTGAAAGGTGTACCACTTCCCGAATAAACTTGCAGAAAAAATGCAATATATTAACTCCAGATGTGACAGGAACGCGCCATGACCAGCCTCACCGATCGCAAGAACGCCGCCATTTCTCGCGGCGTCGGCATGACCACACAGATCTACGCCGATCGCGCGGAAAACTCGGAAATCTGGGACAAGGAAGGCAATCGCTACATCGACTTCGCCTCCGGTATCGCGGTCGTCAACACGGGCCACCGTCACCCGAAGGTCATCGAAGCGGTCAAGGCGCAGATCGATCGCTTCACCCATACCTGCCATCAGGTCGTTCCCTACGAATCCTACGTGCACCTCGCCGAGCGCCTCAACGCGCTGACGCCGGGTAACTTTGCCAAGAAGACGATCTTCGTCACGACCGGCGCCGAGGCTGTCGAAAACGCCGTCAAGATCGCCCGCGCTTCGACTGGCCGCCAGGCGGTCATCGCGTTTAGCGGCGGCTTCCACGGCCGCACTTTCATGGGCATGGCGCTCACCGGCAAGGTCGTTCCCTACAAGGTCGGGTTCGGCGCTATGCCGGGCGACGTCTTCCACGCCCCCTTCCCGATCGAGCTGCACGGCATCACGACCGAACAGTCGCTCGCGGCGCTGAAGAAGCTCTTTGCAGCCGATGTCGATCCAGGCCGTGTCGCCGCGATCATCCTGGAACCGGTGCAGGGTGAAGGCGGTTTCTATCCCGCGCCCGCCGCCTTCATGAAGGCGCTGCGCGAAATCTGCGACCAGCACGGCATTCTGCTCATCGCCGACGAGGTCCAGACAGGCTTTGCGCGCACCGGCAAGATGTTCGCCATGGACCATCACGATGTCGCGCCTGACCTCATCACCATGGCAAAGAGCCTTGCCGGCGGCTTCCCGCTCGCCGCCGTCACCGGCCGCGCCGAAGTCATGGATGCTCCGGCACCGGGCGGCCTTGGTGGTACATACGGCGGCAACCCGCTTGGCATCGCTGCAGCCCACGCTGTTCTCGACGTCATTGCTGAGGAGAAGCTCTGCGAACGCGCCGAGCAGCTCGGCGGCCGGCTCAAGCAGCGCCTCGCGGCAATCCGCGAGCAGGCGCCTGAAATCGCCGATATCCGCGGCCCCGGCTTCATGAACGCAGTCGAGTTCAACGACGTGAAGACCAACCTGCCGAGCGCCGACTTCGCCAATAAGGTGCGCCTGATCGCTCTGGAAAAAGGCCTGATCCTCTTGACCTGCGGCGTCCACGGCAACGTCATTCGCTTCCTGGCGCCGATCACCATCCAGGACGAAGTTTTTTCCGAAGCGCTCGACATTCTCGAAGCGTCGATCCTCGCGGCGCGTGGTTGACCTTCGACCGGGCGACCGCCAATGCGGTTGCCCGGTGCATAACTCCTTGAATCGGGGTCGACTTAGGGACAAAATTATGCAGCAATTCAAAGGACTACAGCGGCGACCTTAGCGCGTCTTGAAAGACGCGCGGCGCTGTGGGTGCTGCGCGCCAATTCAGGCGTGCGATGCTCGGGTGCCGGCGTCGATCGGCTCCCGCAAGAACAAGCAAAAGCGGGTCTGCCGTCTCGCGGTGGGCCATCGCCGGAGGATGCCCGCCATGACCTTGACCCCCGCCTTGACCAAGCACTTGCGCGCCGCCGAACTTTTCGCGCCGCTACACACCATTGCGCATGCCGCCACAGGCTGGACCGGCGCGACCTTCGACGTCTTCAACCCTTCCACCGGCGAACTGCTGGCGACCCTTCCGGATATGGGGATTGAGGAGGCGCGCACGGCAATCGAAGCCGCTGCGAAGGCGCAGGTTCTCTGGGCGGCAAAACCCGCCAAGGACCGGAGCGCCGTGCTTCGGCGCTGGTACGACCTGATCGTCGAACATGCTGACGATCTCGCTGCGATCCTGACCGCCGAAATGGGCAAGCCGATTGGGGAATCGAAGGGCGAGGTGCTGCATGCCGCAGCATACATCGAGTGGTATGCGGAAGAGGCGAAACGCATCTATGGCGAGACCTTCCCGGCCCCGGCCAACGACCGCCGCATGCTCGTCATCAAACAGCCTGTCGGCGTCGTCGGCACGATCACGCCCTGGAACTTCCCGGCATCGATGGTCGCCCGCAAGATTTCGCCGGCCCTTGCCGCCGGTTGCACGATCGTGCTGAAGCCGGCCGAACAGACCCCGCTCGTCGCCGGCGCCATGTTCGTTCTCGCCGAAAAGGCAGGCTTCCCCACCGGCGTCGTCAACCTGCTCTATGCCGCAGAAGGTGCCGCGATCGGCCGCGAGCTCTGCAGCAACCCGAAGGTGCGCAAGATCAGCTTCACCGGATCGACGGAAGTCGGCCGGCTTTTGATGCGCCAATGCTCCGACCAGATCAAGAAAGTGAGCCTCGAGCTCGGCGGCAACGCCCCGTTCATTGTCTTTGACGATGCCGACATCGACGAGGCGGTGGACGGCGCTGTCCAGGCGAAGTTCCGCAACGCCGGCCAGACTTGCGTTTCGGCCAACCGGATCTACGTGCAATCGGGCGTACATGACGCGTTTGCCGAGAAGTTCGTCAAACGCGTCGCCGAGCTGACCGTCGGCGATGGTTTCACGCCTGATATCACCATCGGCCCGATGATCGACAAACACGCCATAGAGAAGATAGAAGCCCATGTCGCCGACGCGGTCTCCAAGGGCGCCAAGGTGCGCGCCGGCGGCCACCGGATCGGCACATCAGGCACCTTCTTCGAGCCGACCGTTCTCACGGGCATTTCGACCGACATGCGCGTCGCCCAGGAAGAAACCTTCGGCCCAATCGCCCCGATCATCCGCTTCGAGACGGCCGAGCAGGTCATCGCCGAGGCCAATGACACGATCTACGGCCTGGCCGCCTATTTCTACGCCGAGAACTTGAAGCGGGTCTGGCATGTGGCCGAAGCGTTGGAATACGGCATGGTCGGCATCAACACCGGCCGCATGTCCTCGGAAGCAGCCCCCTTCGGCGGCATCAAGCAATCCGGTATCGGCCGCGAAGGCTCGCGCCACGGGCTCGAGGATTATCTTGAGATGAAATATCTCTGCATGGGCAACATCTGACCATGCGGAGACCCGGCGGCTAAAGCGCCTCGCGATCTTTCAGATTCGATCCCTGCGATTTAAGCTGTTGAATTGTCGCATGTCGCAACCGCAAAACCGCTGCGCACTTTTGCTCGACATGCTTAGTCGATGATGTGGTAGCCGCCGTCAACATAGAGCACCTGGCCCGTGATCAGACGGGCGGCGTCATGCGCAAGGAAGGCGGTGGCCGCGCCGACGTCGTCGATGTCAATCAGCTCGCGGCTCGGCGACTTAACCTTGGTCTTTTCCAGCAGCGCGTCGAATTCCGGAATGCCGGAAGCGGCGCGCGTCGCCAGAGCTCCGGGCGAAATCGCATGCACGCGGATCCCCTTCGGGCCGAGTTCGGAGGCGAGGTAGCGCACGGCACTTTCGAGTGCTGCCTTGGCGACGCCCATGATGTTGTAGTTTTCCACCACCACCTGTGAGCCGTGATAGGTCATGGTGAAGAGCGTGCCGCCGTTCTTCATCAGCGGCTCGGCGAGATGCGCCATGCGGATGAAGGACCAGCAGGAAATATCCATTGTCTTCAGGAACCCCTCGCGCGGGACATCGACCACGCGGCCGCCGAGCGTATCTTTCGGCGAAAAGGCGATCGAATGTACGAGGAAGTCGAGCTCACCCCAGGTCTTGCCGATCTCCTCGAACACCGCTTCCATTTGGCCTGGGACGGCGACGTCGAGCGGCAGGAACAGCGGCGCCTCGATTTCCCGCGCCAAAGGCTCCACATGGGGTTTTGCCTTGTCGTTCAGATAGGTGACCGCCACCTCCGCCCCGAAGGCGCGAAAGGCGCGGGCGCAGCCCCAGGCGATCGACCGATCGTTGGCGATGCCGACGATCAGCCCTTTGCGGCCATCCAGAAGTTTGGCCTTTGCGACAGGAATGGACATGAATTGTCTCCGATGGGTCAGGCTGCACGAGTTCGAAGGAGTGCCAGCGTGTGGCGCGCGATCATCAGTTCCTCGTCGGTCGGGATGACGTAGAGCGCGACGCGGCTTGATGGCGTGGAGATAACCGTGGCACCCGCCTCGTTCGCGGCCGGATCGAGTTCGGCGCCGAGCCAGGCGAGGTTCTCCACGACCCGGGCACGAATCTGGGCGGAATTCTCGCCAACGCCCGCGGTGAAGACGAAGGCGTCGATACCGCCGAGCGCGGCCGCAAGCATGCCGACGTTGAGCCCGCTGCGATAGAGGAAGTGATCGATAGCGAGCTTGGCGTGCGGGTCCTCGCTCGCGAGAAGATCACGCATATCGTTCGACACGCCGGAAAGCCCCTTGAGCCCGGCTTCGTGATAGAGCAGATCCGAAACGGCCTGGGCGCTCATGCCGCGCTGGAGGATCAGGTAAAGCACGACACCCGGATCAAGCTGGCCCGGCCGCGTTCCCATAGGCAGGCCGTCGAGCGCGGTAAAGCCCATGGTGCTTTCGATGCTGTGGCCGTTGCGCAAGGCGCACATGGAGGCGCCGCTGCCGAGATGTGCAACGATGACGCGGCCGCCCGCCACGGCAGGCGCCACGTCCCGCAGACGCTCCGAGATGTATTCGTAGGAGAGGCCGTGGAAGCCATAACGCCGCACACCGTCTTCATAGAAGCTGCGCGGCATGGCATAGCAGTTCACTTCTTCCGGATGGCCATGGTGGAATGCCGTGTCGAAACAGGCGACCTGCGGCACATCCGGGTTGATCGCCATGGCCTGGCGGATCGGCGCAAGGTTGTTGGGCTGGTGCAGCGGGGCGAGGTCCTGATAGCCAGCCAGGCGTTCGAGCACGGAGGCATCGATCAAGACAGGTTCGGCAAAGTCGGGCCCGCCATGCACCACCCGGTGGCCGACCGCCCGCAATGTGAAGCCTTCAAGGGTCAACAGCCAGTCCCGCGCTGCGGCGATGGCGGCCGGCAGGTCGCCGACGATGGCGGCCTCATAGTTTCGGTCCACGAGCACAGTCCCATCGGCTGCCTTCGCCTGGAGCCGCGGACGCGTACCGATGCCGCCGATCTGCCCCTTCACCCGGCGTTCGAGACCGGCATCCGTGATCCCGAATACCTGAAACTTCAGGCTGGACGATCCCGCATTGACAACGAGAAGTGCATCCATGGCTACACCGCCGCAACTTGCGCCGCGCGCCGCCGCGCCGCGTAGAGCGAGGCGACCGCGCAGGAGGCGAGACGCGTGCGCACGGAGTCTGCCCGCGAGGTCAGCACGATCGGCACGCGCGCACCAAGGACGATGCCGGCCGCATCGGCACGCGAAAGGAAGGTAAGGTTCTTCGCCAGCATGTTGCCGGCCTCAAGATCCGGCACCACCAGGATCTGTGCCCGGCCGGCGACGGGAGACTTTATCCCCTTGATCTGCGCGGCCTCCGGATCGATCGCATTGTCGAAGGCCAGCGGTCCTTCAAGCAGGCCGCCGGTGATCTGGCCGCGTTCTGCCATCTTGCAAAGCGCCGCCGCCTCGATCGTCGACGGGATCTTCGTCGTCACGGTCTCGACAGCCGAGAGTATGGCGACACGCGGCTCGCCAAGTCCGATCGTGACCCAGAGGTCGATCGCGTTCTGCACGATGTCGCGCTTGGCCTCGAGGTCCGGGAAGATGTTGATGGCGGCATCGGTGATGAAGAGCGTCTCGGCATGGCCCGGCACATCCATGATGAAGACGTGGCTGATTCTTCGATCGGTCCTGAGGCCGGTCGCAGACGCTGCAACTTCCTTCATCAGTTCGTCAGTATGCAGGCTTCCCTTCATCAGCAGCTCGCCGCGGCCTTCGCGGATCATCGCCACCGCCTTCGCCGCCGCCGCATGACTGTGCGGCACATCGACGATCTCGTAATTTCCGAGATCGAGCCGGTGTTCGGCAGCGACGCTGCGGATTTTCGCTTCCGGGCCGACGAGAACGGGCGTGATCAACCCCGTCTCGGCTGCCTCCAACGCGCCGCGCAGCGAGGTTTCGTCGCAAGGGTGCGCGACGATGGTGACCGCCGGCGTTTCGTCTCGCGCGGTGGCAATCAGGAGATCGTATTTGGACTGCTCAAGCGGCAGTGCGGCTACGTCGGACACGTCGAAGCTCCTTCTCAATCAGGATGCGGCACGATTGCGGACGGCCTTGCCGGCGTTGATCTCTACCGGCGGCTCACTGTCCAGCCGGAACAGCACCGACACCCGCTGCAGCCGCTCGGCCGCAAGACCTGTCAGCGCACCGGAAGCCTCCAGAACCTCGCGAAGCGCGGTGAAGGCGGCGCGACGCTCCTCGATCGGTTCCGGCAGCAGCTTCGGAAGCGCCGCCAGGGCCGCGTCCTCGTCGATCAGCAACATGAAGTACTGCTCACGCATCACCGCCTTGAAATCGGCAAGCGTCAGTTGCTTTGCCGAGGGATGGGCACGCCGAAGCCTGCGAACTGCCTCGAGCCCACGCTCGTCGGCGCCGCCACGCGCCATGCCGACGAAAATCAGTGCCCGCGCAAGACCTTCACACGTGGCGCCTTCTGCAAACTTGGTCTTCAGTTCCGCGATCCGTGCCTCGACGAGCGCTTGATGAAGCAGGCTCTTCTCCGCCTTGCGCGGCGGCTGGTTCGAGTTCGTGTCGATGCCGAGTGCTGCCTGCAAGGTCGGAGCACCGTAGATGGCATGGAAGCTCTGTTCCGACAGATATTCGGCGGTACGCCGCCAAGTGTCGAGGCCGTCCACGATCTGCTGCGACAGGGCCTCCTGCCAGGCGATGAACGGGTTGCTTGCATCCGCTGGCTCACGGTTTTCGCGAACTTGGTCGGCGAGGGCTGATGTCCACGCCATAAAGGGGTTGTCCGGCCCGAACAGTGCATATTGCAGCCGCAGCGGATGCATGCTGCGCATCGCCTCCGCCACAGGCGGCGTTGCCGCCGCCTTGACGATCGGCTGCAGGTAGGTGCGGTAGAGCGCCAGATTGACCTCCGAAAGCTTCGCTGCGGCAGCGAAACGACGCTCGTCCTCAATGTCGTTGCCGCCGAGCGCGCGGATATCATCGAGCGTTCGCGCCTCGCAGCGCATCAGCCATTCGCCAGAAACAAGGTCCCTGCCCTCGACCGCCTCGCTTGCGGGTGTCAACACCGCTTCGTAGAGCCCCGGGGGAAGAACGTCGATGAAATCGATGTTGGAAGCAAACTCATCGTGCTCTTTCCGCGCAACGCCAGCGGACACGAAAATACCGAGATGCCCTACCGTCTCGTGCACCGTGTAGACGATGGTCTGCCCGTAGGCACGGATATCGTCGACGCTGTCGTAAAGGTCGAGAATCCAGTCGAGCGCCTGCTGCGGCGGGGTGATGTTGTCCCCCTTCGAGCAGAACACGACGATCGGAGAGCGGATGTTGCGAAGGTCGACCGCTGTCCCATCCGAGGTGCGGATCTCGCCGGCGGCGAGCTTGTTGCCGACGAAAAGTTCATCGACGATGAACTGCATCTCCTCGGCATTCAGCGTCACATGCCCGCCCCACCAGCGCTCGAAGCCGAGGTAGCGCGCGGCTTCCGTGTCGATCTTCGAATAGAGGTTGTACTGCTTGGTCCAAAGCGTATTGGCCGGATTCTGGTTCTCGAAATTCTGCACCAGCCAGGCGCCGTCGAAGACGCCGGCGCCGAGATCGCCGGTCAGCGCCGTCAGCCAGCTGCCGCCAAGAAGCCCGCCGGAATAGCGCATCGGGTTCTGCCCCTTGACACCTGCCCAGTAGGAAAGCGGCGCGCCGGCAATGATGATCGGGCCGAAAAGCTCCGGCCTTAGCGCGGCAACGATCGTCACCGCCCAGCCTGCCTGGCAATTGCCGATCACGCAGGGCTTGCCATCCGCATCCGGATGACGGGCGATGACGGTTTCAAGGAACACGGCCTCGGCAACAGCGATATCCTCGATGGTCTGCCCCGGAACCGGATCAGGAAGAAAGCCGATAAAGTAGCAAGGATGGCCCGCCTTCATCGCCACGCCGATCTCGCTGTCCGCCTTGAAGCCGCCAATGCCGGGGCCATGACCGGCCCGGGGATCGACGACGACAAAGGGACGCTTCGACGGGTCGACCACGACGCCATCGGGTGGAACGATGCTGACCAGCGCATAGTTCACCGGCCGCGCGAGCGTACGCCCGTCGCGGACAAGCTGGGCCTCGAATTCCAGTACGTTCGGCGCAGTCTGCGTCCTGTGTTCTTCGTACTGCGCGCCGCGCTGGCGCATCACGTCGAGAAAAAGGACCGAGCGCTGCCAGGCATCGAGCGAATAGGAATAGGCATCGGCGAAAGTCGGTATTGTCGGGCTCGTGGAATGCTTGGGCATGGTGTCCACTCCTCGGTGCGATTGAAGGCCGGCCCCGTCACCAAGGCCAATAGAACAACGTAATTCGTCTCGCATTGACCTTAGTCAAAGAGATAGGCGGCAAAGCCGCGATATGAACTCGGCATAGATGACCCGAGAACGTCTGCTCAGGTCGCAGGAACATAACAGTGGAGTATTACGGCGATTTGTCGCCTTCACGAATTTTCGCCTTCAACCCCATCGAAGAAGCATACGTTTCGCCGGTATTCAGCGCCTCTTCGCACTGCAGCATTATACAGAAATGGGTACCGCGCAAGACGACCCTTGAAATTCAGGACGCAGCTTGCCAATTGGGGCGCAAAGCAGAAGGAGTTGCCAAGGCGATGAGCGATACTGAAATGTCCGTAGAGAAACATGTCTTCGAAGCCGATGTGGCGCGACTGCTCCATTTGATGGTGCATTCTGTCTACTCCGATAAGAACGTCTTCCTCCGCGAACTGATTTCGAACGCCGCGGATGCCTGCGAGAAGTTGCGCTACGAGGCGATCGTCTCGCCCGAACTCTTGGCCGGTGACCCGAGCCCGCGCATCACTCTAACGCTCGATGAAGAAAACAGCCGCCTCGTCGTCGAAGACAACGGTATCGGCATGGGCCGCGACGAACTGGTCGAAGCGCTCGGCACGATTGCCCGGTCGGGCACGCGCGCCTTCATGGAGCGCATCGAGGCCGCGCAAGGCAAAGAAGGCGCACAGCTCATTGGCCAGTTCGGCGTCGGTTTCTATTCCGCCTTCATGGTCGCCGACAAGGTCGATGTCGTTTCGCGCCGTGCCGGTACCGAACATGCATGGCTGTGGTCTTCTGACGGCAAGGGCAGCTACACGGTTTCCGTCGCTGAGCTCGCTGACGCCCCCGCGCGCGGCACACGCATCACGCTGCATCTGATGGAAGATGCCAAGACCTACACCTCGCGCTGGACCGTCGAGCGCATCGTCAAGGATCAGTCCGGCCACGTCCCTGTGCCGATCTCGATTCTGGAAAAGCCCGACGCCGAACCGGTACAGGTCGGCGACGGAACGGCGCTCTGGACCAAGCAGAAGAGCGAAATCAGCAAGGAAGATTACGCCGATTTCTATCGCGGCGTCGCCGGCCAGTATGACGACCCGGCACTGACGGTGCATTTCCGCGCTGAAGGCCGTCACGAATATACCGCACTCGCCTTCGTGCCCGGCTCGAAGCCCTTCGATCTCTTCGACCCGGACCGCAAGGGCCGGATGAAACTCTACGTCAAGCGCGTCTTCATCACCGACGAGGCGGAATTGCTGCCGCGCTACCTGCGCTTCGTGCGCGGTCTCGTCGATACCTCCGACCTGCCCTTGAACGTCTCGCGTGAGATGATCCAGGAAAGCCCGCTGCTTGCCAGCATCCGCAAAGGTGTCACCAACCGTGTGCTGACGGCGATCGAGAAGCTGGCGGAAAGCGAGCCCGAAACCTTCGACAAGGTTTGGGAAAACTTCGGCAGCGTCCTGAAGGAAGGCATCTACGAGGATTACGAGCGCCGCGAACAGCTGATCGCGCTGTCGCGCTTCCGTACCACCACATCCGATGAGGGCCAGCGCAGCCTTGCCGACTATGTCAAGGGTATGAAGGACGGCCAGTCGGCGATCTACTATCTGACCGGCGACAATCTCGGCCAGCTCAAGGCCTCACCGCAGCTCGAAGGTTTCCGCGCCCGCGGTATCGAAGTCCTGCTCCTGACCGATCCGGTCGACAGCTTCTGGGTCACGTCCGCACCGGACTTCGACGGCAAACCGCTGAAGTCGATTACCCAAGGGGCGGCAGATCTCAGCGCGATCGGCAAGCCGGAGGGCGACAAGGAAGAAGCGCCGCAGGCCAGCCAATTGGTCATCGATTTCGTTGCCTTCGCCAAGGAAACACTCGGTGCGGCAGTGTCCGACGTCCGCACGTCCGAACGCCTGACGGAAAGCGCCGTCTGCCTCGTCGCGCCGGAGCACGGCCCCGATCGCCAGCTCGAAAAGATGCTTCAGGGCGCCGGCCGCCTCGACGATGCAGCCAAGCCGATCCTCGAAGTGAACCCGAACCATGCGCTGATTACGGCGATGGCCGCCAGCCCCGCCGGCGACACGGCGTTCCGGACGGACGCCGTTCAGCTTCTGCTCGACCAGGCCCGCGTGCTTGACGGCGACAAGCCGCAGGATCCGCGCGCCTTCGCCGAACGCCTGTCGCGCGTCTTCGATCGCGCACTCAAGGCCTAACAGAAAGGCCCTGGAAATCTCTTGGATTTCCAGGGCCTTTTGCTGTTTTCTACAGCACCGCTTGAACAGGTGCCGTCAGAGACAAACGCTACGTTAGTCCGCCTTTGCGGTTTGCATCCCGATTTCCGCCAACACCTCGTCCGTATGTTCCCCAAGCCGCGGCACGCCACGGTCCAGTGCAAGCTCGGCGGCTGAAAAGCGAATTGGCGTCCTCACCCCCGGAGAGGTACCGGCGGCAGCGCCGGAATGCGGCGTATCCACCCGCATCTGCCGATGCTCGATCTGCGGGTCGGCAAAGACGTCGGCAACGGTGTTGATGGGTCCGCCGGGCACGCCGGCATCTTCCAGCAACTTCAACAGCGTGTCGCGCTCGATCTTTGCCGTTTCAGCGGCCAGTTCCGGCGTCAGCGTGTCCCGGTTCTGCACTCGCAATGCGTTGGTCAGATAACGCTCGTCGGTGGCAAGTTCAGCTCGCCCGAGCAATGCGCAGAACTTCACGAATTGCCGATCGTTGCCAACAGCGACGATCAAATGACCGTCCGATGTCGGGAAGACCTGATAGGGCGCGATGTTCGGATGCGCATTACCAAGCCGGCGCGGCGCCTTGCCGGAGACCAGGAAATTCAGCGCCTGGTTGGCGAGCACGCCAGTCATGCAGTCGAGCAACGCCATGTCGACCTGCTGCCCCTCACCGGTGCGCTCGCGCTGGGCAAGTGCTGCCTGCACGGCGATCACACCGTAAAGGCCGGTGAAGATATCGGCAAAGGCAACGCCGATCTTCTGCGGCTCGCGATCCGGCTCGCCGGTCAGATCCATGATGCCGCTCATGCCCTGCACGATGTAGTCGTAACCGGCGCGATGGGCATAGGGGCCATCCTGACCGAAGCCGGTGACCGAGCAATAGATCAGCCGCGGATTGACCTTCTTCAGGCTCTCGTAATCGAGCCCGTATTTGGTAAGCCCGCCGACCTTGAAGTTTTCGAGCAGCACGTCCGACTGGGCGGCGAGGCGACGTACGGCCTCCTGCCCCTCCTCCGTCGTGAAATCGAGCACGACAGACCGCTTGCCGCGGTTGCAGGCGTGGAAGTAGGCGGCGTCGAGCTTCTCGCCGCCTTCACCCGCGACGAAGGGCGGGCCCCAGGTGCGTGTGTCGTCGCCTGCCGGGCTTTCAACCTTGATGACGTCGGCACCCAGATCGGCCAGCGTCTGGCCGATCCATGGGCCCGCAAGAATGCGGGCCAGTTCCAGGACGCGAATGCCCTTCAGCGGCGTTTCCATGACGGCACCGTTCAGAAGAAGGCCTGAAGGCCGGTCTGGGCACGACCGAGGATCAGTGCATGAACATCATGCGTGCCCTCGTAGGTGTTGACAGTCTCGAGGTTCACCATGTGGCGCATGACCTGGTATTCCTCGGAGATGCCGTTGCCGCCGTGCATGTCGCGGGCCATGCGGGCGATATCCAGCGCCTTGCCGCAATTGTTGCGCTTGACGATCGAGATCATTTCCGGGGCCATGCGGCCTTCGTCCATCAGGCGACCGACGCGCAGCGACCCCTGCAGGCCGAGCGTGATCTCCGTCTGCATGTCGGCAAGCTTCTTCTGGAAGAGCTGCGTCTGCGCCAGTGGGCGGTTGAACTGCTTGCGGTCGAGACCATATTGGCGTGCCGCGTGCCAGCAAAACTCGGCAGCACCGAGTGCGCCCCAGGAAATGCCGTAGCGGGCACGGTTGAGGCAGCCGAACGGACCCTTGAGGCCTTCCACATTCGGCAGCAGCGCTTCCTCGCCGACCTCGACATTGTCCATAACGATTTCGCCGGTGATCGACGCGCGCAGCGACAGCTTGCCGGCGATTTTCGGGGCGGAAAGGCCCTTCATGCCCTTTTCGAGCACGAAGCCACGGATAGCGCCGCCATGCGCTTCCGACTTCGCCCAGACAACGAAGACATCGGCGATCGGTGCGTTGGAGATCCACATCTTCGAGCCGACGAGGCGATAGCCGCCCTCGGTCTTGATCGCACGGGTCTTCATGCCGGCCGGGTCGGAACCCGCATCCGGCTCGGTCAGGCCGAAGCAACCGATCCATTCGCCGCTAATGAGCTTCGGCAGATACTTCTGCTTCTGCTCCTCGGAGCCATAAGCGTAGATCGGGTACATCACCAGCGACGACTGCACGCTCATCATCGAGCGGTAGCCCGAATCGACGCGCTCGACTTCGCGGGCAACCAGGCCGTAGGCGACGTAGGAAGCACCAACGCCGCCATAGGTTTCCGAGACGGTCACGCCGAGCAGGCCGAGTTCGCCCATCTCATGGAAAATTTCGGGGTCGGTCGATTCTTCGCGGTAGGCGTCGATGACGCGCGGTTGCAGCCGGTCCTGCGCATAGGCCCGCGCGGTGTCGCGGATCATGCGCTCGTCCTCGGTCAACTGATCGTCGAGGAGGAACGGATCATCCCATTGAAATTGCGTCTTGCCGGCCATGTTTCTCTCCCTTCGGATTATTCCGCATGTCTTATCGCAAGGGGTGCATGGCGTTTCAAACGAAATTGAGGCACCGCCTCATGCGTTCAGGGAATGGCCTCCCATTCGCCCCGGCGGCCCCGTGTTGCAAATTCGCTAGAATATGACGACAAGATCGGACGTCCTTCGCTCCGCCGGTCCCCGTTGCAGAACGAATGGCCAGTGCAACGCCAGAGATCAGAAGCAAGCCACGACCATGGCCAATGACCGCCTCGAACGCTTCGCCCACAATCTCGACTGGAATCTGCTGCGCACCTTCGTGGTGCTCGTCGAGGAAGGCAGCATCACTGCCGCGGCAAACCGCCTGCTCCTGCAGCAGCCTGCCGTCAGCATGGCGCTGAAACGGCTGGAGCAGACCGTCGGCCAGAAGCTCATTGACCGGCGTCCCGGGCGCTTCAACCTGACGGACGCCGGCGCCCGCCTGCATGCCCAGTGCCGCGACATCTTCGCAGCCGTCATCCGGCTGCCGAATGTCCTGGAAACCGCCGGCGAAGAGATCACCGGCCACCTCAACATCCACTCCGTCAGCCACGCACACAACCCCGCCTGGGACAGCAAGCTCGAAAGCTTCTTCCGCCTGCACCCGAAGGTGACACTGTCGGTCACGGTCGCAACGACGGTCGACGTGCTGAGCGCGGTGGAGCGAAACATCGCGACCATGGGGCTTTGCGACGGCAATATCCCTGACTGGCTCCACAAACGTTTCCACGTCCGCGAGCGCTATGCCCTTTATTGCGGCCGCAGCCATCCGCTGTTCGGTGCCGAGGGCATCGACTTCAACGATCTCAGAGGCAATCCCTATATCGCCTTCATCGCCGATGTGCTGGGTGGACAGCATATGAACTCTGTGACCGCGGTGCGTGCAGTCGGGTCCTTCGGCCAGCAGGTCCGCGCCGTCTCCTGCAATGTCGAGGAGGTCATGCGGCTGATCATGTCCAATGTCGGTATCGGCATGCTTCCAGACCACCTCACGGCGCCGGCCGTCGCAGAAGGTCAGCTTTGGCAGCTGCCGCCCTATGCCGATCTGCCCACGACAGATGTCTTCCGCATCTCGAACCCGAACGCGATCCTCAACCCGGCAGAGGCTGCGTTCCTCGCCCACGTCGCCGATACGGAACCGCTCGACCACTGCCTTGACGAGAGCCGTAACCATCACGAGAATTGATAGTCGCCTTTCCGGTTATAA